>JBAZUR010000002.1 GCA_041661305.1 Candidatus Paceibacterota bacterium | reverse complement strand
TACAATATATGGAGACGTGGCTGAGTGGTCGAAAGCACCTCACTGCTAACGAGGCGTCCCTTAATCGGGACCGTGGGTTCGAATCCCACCGTCTCCGTTTTGAAGCTCCGTGAAAAACGGAGACGAGCGAGCAAACTGCTTTGCTCGCGTGTGGGATTCGAAGGCCGGAGCGCGACGGCGCGAGGCGGGGTCGCGGAATTTTTCAGCAGAAAAATATCCGTGACCGAACCACCGTCTCCGCAGAAAGAAAGTGACTCTTTGTTTTTTGGCATGTTAAAATTACGGTACTAAACGAATGAAAACCCTATTTTTAAACTACCTTCTTGCTTGGAAATTTTCTGCTTACCTTGGCGCTTTTTTTCTAATTATGTTTGAGGGAGATATTGTAATCTTCGTCTCAAGCTTCTTAACACAGCAAAACTTTTTCTATCTTCCATACATCCTTCCACTTCTTATCGTCGGTGCGATTATTGGAGATTTTCTTTGGTATTCACTTGGAAAATTTATCGGCCGATATCCTACTAAACTGCCGGCAAAAATAATTGAAAGAATAACCAAGCGTTTCGACGACGGTATCGCAAATCGCCCAGAAAAACTTCTCCTAGTAACAAAATTTATCTACGGAACCAACCACATCACCCTTATTCGAACAGGGATGCTCAACCTACCAACTAAAAAATTCTTTAGTGCAGACATAAGAGCTATTCTTGTTTGGGTTTTCTTTGTTGGTGGAATCGCCTATTGTGCGAGCGCATGGATACCACATCTCAAAAACTATTTTCGTTACGCCGAAATTGGTCTTGCTCTAGGATTACTTCTTTTTCTCTTTATCGAACGTCTCGTTACCACAATTTTCGAAGATAATCTTCTCGGCAATAATCAAAAGAAAAACTAATTTCTAGTTTGCTATACTAAAAGCAAACACATGCAACCATCCTTTGAAGAAAAAACGCCAATTACCTCTTTGTTTAAACTAAAACAAGAGCAAAAAGAGGCCCTAACTAAACTAAATCTAACAACCGTCCGAGATCTTCTCTATCATTTACCTTCGCGATATATAGACTTTGGTTCCTCGCAAGCTATTCTCTCCTCGCGCTCTGGTGACCGTGTCATCTTTTTTGGCAAACTAACCAACCTCAAAACAAGTAAAGCTTTTCGAAAGAAAATCCCGATGGCTGAAGGGACCCTAACCGACCACACTGGGTCAATAAAAATAGTTTGGTTCAATCAGCCATATCTGGCAAAAATGATTCCAGCTGAATCTTCGGTGAGAGTTAGCGGGACTGTTACAGAAAGAAATGGCTCAAAATATCTCGCCAACCCAGACATTGAACGTGTTGCGGAACTCCCTCTTCAAAACGGACTTTTGGGAGAATCGGTAATGACAGAGAGCATGATTCCCGTATACGAGGAGAGTAAAGGAATCTCTTCTTTGTGGTTCCAGCACTCAATAAAAAAACTTTTGCAAGCAAGTTTTTTGGATACATTGGAAGACCCTATTCCAAATGAAATTTTGGCGCACTACAAACTTCCCCCACTCAAAGACGCTCTTATCTTTATCCACAATCCAAAAAACGAATCTCACGCTTCCGCCGCACGCAAACGTTTTGCTTTTGAAGAAGTATTTTTTATTCAACTCCAAAGACAACAAGCAAAATTTGAATTTGAAAAAAATAGTTCTTTCGTCATTGAACCTAGTGAAAAAGAAGTGCGTACTTTTATTGAGCGCTTCCCATTTGAAGCAACTCTCGCGCAAAATAACGCAGTTAAAGATATTTTAGAAGACTTCAAAAGCGGGAAACCAATGTCCCGACTACTTGAAGGTGACGTTGGCTCAGGCAAAACAGCTGTTGCCGCAACTGCTTCTTACGCCGTAATCTCCACAAGCCCAAAAGACAACCGCGCCGCGCGACTTCAAGTGGCCTACATGGCACCAACAGAAATATTGGCCTCTCAACATTTCGAATCATTCATTAAATATTTCACCCATATGAATATTGCTGTCGGATTAATCACCGGCTCTGGATGTAGAAAATTTCCATCAAAGGTCAACCCAAGCTCTTGGACTGATATTTCACGAACTCAATTTTTAAAATGGGTAGCCAATGGAGAAATTCCAATTGTGATTGGAACGCACGCCTTAATCCAAAAAAGTGTTTCTTTTAAAAGATTAGGTCTCGTTATTATTGATGAACAACATCGCTTCGGCACAAACCAAAGAATGAAGCTTGCTCGCAAAGATGACTTCGCACCACATCTTCTTTCTATGACAGCAACTCCAATCCCCCGCACACTTGCACTCACGGTCTATGGCGACCTCGACCTAACTCTTATCGACGAAATGCCGGCTGGACGAAAACAGGTCATAACCGAAATCGTCACCAAAGGAAAACGCGATAAAGTCTACGAAAAAATAAAAGAGGAAATCACAAGCGGAAGACAGGCCTATATTATTTGTCCTCGTATAGACGAACCGGATCCTGATAAGGCTATGGCACTAAACGCAAAATCAGTAATAGCCGAAGCGAAGCGCTTAAAGAAAAGTGTTTTCCCCGATTCGGTAATCGGTATCATTCACAGCAAAATGAAGCGTGAAGCTCGCGACAAGGTAATGGATGATTTCCTTGCTGGTAAAATACATATTCTTGTTGCTACTTCTGTTATTGAAGTTGGCGTCAATATTCCAAATGCCACTTCTATTATTATCGAGGGCGCAGAACGGTTCGGTCTTGCTCAACTCCATCAACTTCGCGGGCGTGTGCAAAGAAGCAATCATCAGTCGTACTGCTATCTCTTCCCAGAGTCAGATGGTGAAAAATCAAAAGCAAGACTAAAAGCAATTACAGAAGCAAAAAATGGATTTGAACTTGCTGAGCTTGATTTGAAACTGCGTGGCCCAGGGGAATTATCTGGCGGAAAACAGTGGGGTCTTTCTGATATAGGAATGGAAGCGCTGAAAAATCTGAAAATGGTGGAGGCTGCGCGAGAAGAAGCTAAAAAAATTATTCTTGAAAATAAAATCTCTAAGTATCCTGCACTAAAAGAAAAATTGGCAGAAAAAACAGCGACGATACACTTTGAGTAGGGTTGTTTTTTTCTGATTCGAACCAGGGACCGCAGAGGGATATGATTTATTTCATAGTCCGTCCTCCTGGATTCGAACCAGGGACCGCAGAGGTATAAGCTCTGTGCTCTAACCAACTGAGCTAAGGACGGACTATGAAATTTTCAATTCATATAAACGGTTCACTCGGCCTAAATGTAAGTAAACTTCCACTTATTCCTCGTTGCCATTTATAAGCTCTGTGCTCCCCGCCCGACTGAACGATTCCAGTCGTTCGGGCAGGTAACCAACTGAGCCCCGCCCGTACCGAGCGGGCTCGTTCCATTCGGGCGGGTAAGGACGGACGCATATTTTCAATCAGCCACGGATGAAGTCTACATTTTTAGAGCAAACAGTTCAAGTAAAGAGTCGAAATCAACATATTCACATATGCTATACTGGCGACTCAGAAAATACACAAAATGAAAAAACGACAAATCGAATCACTTCATAATCACACAAAAATCTCAGACGGAGCGTTAAGCCACAAAGAAGTTTTATCGCTCGCCGAAAAGCTTGGGTATAAAACGCTAGCGTTCACAGACCATGATGTCTTGCCGAGTGAAAAAACAATCTCCTTTCTAAATAAATACAAAGGAGATGTGCGAGCAATCTTGGGTATTGAAATTTCTGCCGAACACCCCAAAGACGCCACAAACGGCGATGGAACCCTCCACGTAATCGGGCTTTTTGTTGATCCAAAAAATAAAAAACTTCGTTCTTTTGTTGATAAACAAACAAAAATGAGAATTAGTCGAATGAAGAAAACCGTTCTTCGTCTTCAGAAATACAGTCTCTCTATTACCCCGGAAGAATGCCTCCGTAAAGCTGGAGAAGGAACCGTTGGCAAACCACATATTGTCTCTGTTCTTCTTTCAAAAAAGAAAAACTTAACCATATTCAAAAAATCTATTGAGGAAATGAAAGAGGCCTCAAAGACTAATGAGAAAATAAAAAAAGAATATGATTTGATGATGTCTATTGGGGAGTACCAATATCCATATAGTCTTTTTTTGGGACACCACGCTTTCAAACCATGTTCTGTTGAAATAGATGATAAGCCGGATTTAGACGAGGCAGTCACTCTAATTCGAAATGCTGGAGGTTTAGCTTTCATTGCTCACTATTTCACAACAAGAAGAGAAGTACCTCCAAAGCTTGTAGAAAAATTGCTCAAGCAAAAACGTATTGATGGGCTTGAAACAACTTATGGTTTGGGAATCAAAGGAAAGTATAAGAAGGAAGTAAAAGAAGAGCAGGAGATGCTCAAAAAGCTGATCAAAAAATATAAAGCACTAGAAAGTGGTGGTGGTGATTCTCACACCAAAAGGGATTATGAATTCTATGCTTCTAAAAAATCACACTATCAAAACGTCAGTGGAAAAATAGATTTGATTGAGGAGAGATTAAATAAAATATCAAAATAACATTTTGATATTAAAATTTAAATCATTTTACAAAAATAAACTGTTCGCCTTCTTCCCAAAAATTATCTTGATGTTTATGGTCGCCAACTAGCCACATAAAACCATCAACTCCATGCACAACTCTAAATTCACTCTTGTGTCCTTTTGAATCAACCTGTGATTGCATTCCTATCTGAAGAGACTCGAGTCTAGGCTGGTCTATATACTGTCGGCGCAATTGAGGGCCAACTTCCATTGGGCAGTACTTAAGACCAAGACTTAGTGCTCTATCTTGAATTTCTTTAAGGTAAGCACCGTTTTTAAAACCAAGTTCACCAACAGTGATGCAGATTAAATCTATCTTTATTTCTTTAGAAGCCAGATCGAAGGAGGGATCATTGAGTATGTCGTTAGCCCAGTCACCAATGCGAAATCCTAATTTCAAAATATCTTCCTTAAGTTCATCGGTATTTTTATAATTACCAATTGTAATAGTTTTCCAAGATGAGAATTTATTATTCATATCCACATTAAAAACATACCGACATAGATAAATCTAGCTGTTCTATGAAACTATATCTATCCCTTCCCCTTTCTTTGGCATTATGCCGTTAGCCACAAGAATCTTTTCAAACTCCTCACGTTCAATAGTTTCAACAGAGATAAGTTCTTTGGCGATGGCATCAAGTATTTTTCTATTTGCTTTTATTTCTGTCTGCGCCTTCTTCATCGAGTCGTTCATTATCTTTGAAACTTCCTCGTCAATTTTTGCAGAAACAACTTCTGAATATCCGTGGTCTGAAACACCTGTGCCAAAAAGCACACGTCCACCAGAACCCTCAAGAGCCACGGGTCCCATTTTGTCAGACATTCCATACTTCGTGACCATGTCGCGTGCAAGAGCGGTTGCAACCTGCAAGTCGTTTGATGGTCCTGTTGTGAGGTCACCAAAAACTGTTTCTTCTGCGACATATCCACCAAGTGAAACAATGATGTCATCCAAAAATTCTTTCTTTGACTGGAGCTTTCTTTCTTCAATCGGAAGTTTAAGAGTGTATCCCCCAGCACGCCCGCGGGCAACGATTGAAACTTTGTGCACAGGGTCAGCGTATGGCAAAACCGATGCAAGCAAAGCATGTCCAGCTTCGTGATAAGCGGTGATTTCTTTTTCTTTAACTGAAAGAAGATGACTCTTTCTTTCTGGCCCCATCATCACCTTTTCAATAGAACGAATGAGGTCATATTGCGAAACTTTTTTACGAACCTCGCGGGCAGCCAAAATTGCACCTTCGTTCATAAGTGAGAATAAGTCAGCACCAGAAAATCCAGGGGTACGCTCAGCGATAACACGGAGATTAACATCTTCGGTCAACGGCTTTTTCAAACTATGAATTCTCAAAATTTCTTCACGTTCATCGCGATCAGGCAAATCCAAAATCACACGTCGATCAAAACGACCTGGGCGAAGCAAAGCTGGGTCCAAAACATCTGGTCTGTTTGTCGCGGACATGACAATCACTTTTTCAGTCGGCTCAAAACCATCCATCTCAACCAAGATTTGATTTAATGTCTGTTCACGTTCGTCGTTGCCACCACCAACGCCTGTACCACGTACCCGTCCGACAGCGTCAATCTCATCGACGAAAATAATGGCTGGCGCGGCTTTTTTGGCCATTGCGAAAAGGTCACGCACGCGAGAAGCACCAACGCCGACAAACATTTCCACGAACTCTGAACCTGAAAGATAGAAGAATGGGACCGCTGCCTCCCCTGCAACCGCGCGAGCAAGCAAAGTCTTTCCTGTACCTGGCGCACCCATCAAAAGAACGCCTTTTGGAATACGCGCGCCAATATCCAAAAACTTTTTAGGATTTTTCAAAAAATCGACAATCTCTCGAAGTTCTTCTTTTGCTTCTTTCACTCCGGCAACATCTTTGAATGTCACTTTCTGGTTTAAGTCGAGAGGATCAATGACACGAGCTTTTGATTGCCCGAAAGTGAAGGCCTGCATACCTGCTCCTTTTACTTGTCGAGACAAAAACCAAAAGAAAAAGATTACAAAAATAATTGGAATGAGAAATGGCAAAATATTCAAAAGCCAAAATGATGCTCCACGGTCATTTGAAATAACAACCTCTATTTTTGAAAGTTTTTCAGAGGTGACCCCATAGCGAGAAAGAGTTTCTGACAGTGCTGACTCAGCTTCCTTCTTTGAAGCACGCAAGGTGTCGTCTGTAAGAGTGAGTGCCAACTTCTCTCCTTCAACAGAAATCTTTTTCACCTTCCCTTCTTGTACCAAGCTAGCCACTTCCGAAATAGGAATGTCTACTGCTTTTTTGGCGTTGTCAGATATATATGAATAAAGTGAAGTTATTAATAGAAAAATTAAAAGCGCGGTAGCAATATTACTCACCAAACCAAGTGTGGTCATCGGCTTTGGTTCTTTTTTATCACCCTTTCCGTCTTTTACTCCTTTCATTTTTGGCATTTTTATTTGCATAGTTTCGATATTATACACCAGTTTTAAATAGTGTTGAACTTAGCATTATTATCATAAATTCTTCTTTTTTGAGGTACACCCGAAAGACACGAATAATTTTTTGCTAAAAATTTTCTCTGCTCGCGCCGTCGCGCTGTGCAAGGTCTTTCGGGTGTACCTCCGGTATTTTAGACCCAAAAACTAATCTTTTTGATTTTTCTTAAAAATCTAGACTTTTCCTTTTTAAAAACATTACGGAGCGCGATGCTCAATTGCGACATGTGAAGCAATTGAGAGGCGGAGGCTGGCGAGCCGAGTCGGGGTCGCGCAAATTTTTAGCAAGAAATTATGCGTAATGCGAGTATATGATTTAGACGAAATCATGTCGCGCGACCGTCCATTGACGCGCGACTCTTATCAACAGAATTTTATCGTGTTTTTAAAGAGGAAAAGTAAAAAACCTATAACTCATGTTAAAATTACCCGGTGACTTCCTTTATCGAAAACAAAAAAGCACGCTTTAATTACGAAATCACAGAAACCTTTGAAGCCGGTATTGAGCTTCTCGGCCCTGAGGTTAAGTCTATTAAAGGTGGTCAGGGCTCGCTTGAGGGAGCTTATGCTGTCGTCCGCGGAGGAGAAGTTTTTTTGCTTGGTTCAAATATCCCTCCATATCAAGCTCAAAATATGCCTGGGGGCTACGACCCGCTTCGCACGAGAAAACTTCTTTTGACCAAAAAAGAAATATTGGAACTCTCTCATATGGAGAAGGAGAAGAAGTTGACAATGGTGCCACTTTCGATGTATAATAAAAAAGGTAAGATTAAAGTGTCGCTCGGAATCGCTCGCGGTAAAAAGAAATTTGATAAACGCGAGACTTTAAAAAAACGAGACGACATGCGTGAAATAAGTAGAACTTTGAAAAACAGTCTTTAGTCGGTGTAGGGGAATTTTTTTCTTACCTGTACCCCCTAGCGCCTAACAAGCTAATGACTAATCTAAATACGGGGATGATTTGCTTAGACAGCTGATCTATTCTCGTGTGTGCGAGCCAAGCTGTGATGACTTGTTAAACCGTCACAAAACATAAGTGCAAACAAAAATGCACAGGGCCTAACTGTTTCTCCTTATTTTAAGGCCAACAGTTTCGCCGTCGCTTTCGCTTAACTAAACTTAAGTAGAAGGTCGTTCGTCACTTTGCAGTCTGGTAGAGGTGAACGGGCGTTATATTTCCGGACTAAGCGTATTTCAATCTTCGGGAGTACTAACTGAAAAATAGAGGATATGTGTGAAAGGATTTTGTTTGCTTTAAACCTTTCATGTTGAAAACCAAAAAACAAACTAAGCTCGTAGACTCACACCTGAAAATCATCTGCACGGGGGTTCAATTCCCCCCATCTCCACCATTAAAAACATTAGCGTCCCAATTTGGGGCGCTTTTGTTTTATGGTGGAGATGAGCGAGCAAACTGCTTTGCTCGCGCGGGGGAATTGAAAAGCGCAGCCCTATTTTGTCAGCAGACAAAATGGCGAGCTGGGGTCGAGAGATTTTTTATACGACGGTATAAAAAATACTCGTGACCGACACCCCCATCAAACTACCAAATCCAAGGGCATCCCTTGGATTTTCGCTTATTAACGATTTTCAAAAAGTACGGAGATGATTTTGAAAAGAAGTTTTCCACCGCCCCACAACATAAACACGAAAAACGCAAAGAACATAAATGGGTAAATTTGTGGTTCATAGGAAAGACATGCCTGCGGAACACCTATTAGTCCTTCCCAAAACCAACACCAAAGCCCAGGAAGCAAGAGCAGGAAAATAACTATCGTAATCAACAAAGTAAGGCCACCAACGTAAAGAACTGCTATATATAAATATTTTAAAATACCAATTTTTTTATCTTTTCTAAAATCTTTTTCTAACATACAAAATCCCCAATCCAAGGACGTCTTATTATTTTATACCTAATAAAGAATTTAACCCTTCCTTGGTAAGCGGAGTGGATGCTTCACAATTACCAGTGATACGATTACACCTCTCTATTAACTGATTACTATCTGTAATTTGGATAGATAAAAATTCGTACCTAAAGAAAAGCCAGCTATAGACAAAAAGGATGAGTGTTATTATTAAAATATATTTAAAATTAAAAATTTTCTCCATACCTCTTTGTTATCTCCACCCCAACAATCTACTAAACTAATTATCTTTTTATTTTTCTTTTTTAAAATAAAAATGCAATCCTATTACCCACCCAGACCAAACAAGAAATAGAAGACGGTATATTTTATCAAACTTGGTAATATCTACTTCCAAGGTCCATTGCAGAAACATAGCCAGAAAAGCTAACGAAGCTATCCCGTACAAGAATCCCACACCTGCAAGAAATAAAAGATATTTTAATTTCTCCATCCCTAAACTCTACCCCTCTCCCCCAAAAACACAAGCACCCCCCAATTGTAAAACTCTTCATAAGGTGTTAGAAATAATCCAGATTCGCTCACAAAATAGAAAAGGAGAATGGAATGAAACGATACGACTTGTATCTTTATCTTGCTCGACTGAGCCTGCGTCGTTACATGGCCACGATATGTGGCCATCACACAAAGCGCACGGGCAAAGTATCGGCCTTCGGACACACCATCACAACCAAAATGCCGATAAATGAAGAGGGTTCAGTGGACTACTGTCTCGACTGCATCGCCAAGATGGCAATCCGCTGTGCATGGTGTGGCAATCCGATTTTCATCGGCAAGCCGATTACCCTCTACACACCGGTCAGTGCCGACTTCAAGATTCCCGAATATGCCGTTGTCTACGAGAGAGAACCGTCGTTGCAACTTGTCGGCTGTCTCCGCTGGGATTGCGCAGAAACTGGCGCAGACCGAGCTGGGTTCTGGGTGCCAGGTGAGGACGGCAAAGGACGCGTAGAGCGAGTGCCGACTGTCTACGAAATGATTTTTGCAATGAAGGGTTCGTCAATGTTACTCGTCAACGACACGGGCGACATCGCCGAAGCGAGGAACCCGAATATCATCCCGCTCGAAAAACCGCGAGGGCGGTAGCAAGCAAAGCAGAAGATGGCACCGCAAAGTGCCATCTTTTTTATTTTATATATTCCCCAAACAAAAAAACCTGGCCCGAGGGCCAGGTTTGAAATCCTGCAAAAATTACGCGTAGGCACGGATTAGATCCTTCACCTTTTCGGGATCGGGATCCATCAGCGTGAAGAACTTTTCAGCGGACAAAAGCCCTTCCATGCCGGCCGGCGGTTTCGCTGTGAGGCCGAGCGCCTTCTTTACTGCGTCATCAAACTTGCACGGTTGCGCTGTTTCCATCACAACCATCGGCACTCCCGGATGTTTCATGCCGATTGCAGCATACATCGCGACCGCAGTGTGCGGGTCGATGATAACCCCAGTGCTATTGAAGATACGCAAGATTGCTTCGTTCGCCTGCCTCTGACGCGTGGCAAAAGAAGTGATGCCGGACTTCGCCCGAATGGCCGATATCCTGTGCGACAAATCAAACTGCCCCGACTTGTCGAGCGCTTTCCACAACTTCGAAACCTTGTCCGCATCGCCACCAAAGACATCGTAGATGAATCGTTCGAAATTCGATGCCTTGGTGATGTCCATCGAAGGACTCGACGTCACGAGTGTCTTCTCTCGGGGCTTGTAAATGCCCGTCGTGAAAAACTCGTGAAGCACGTCATTTTCGTTGGTCGCGAGAATCAGCCGACGAATCGGCACCCCCATCATTTTCGCTACCCACGCCGCGTAAATATTGCCGTAGTTCCCTGTCGGGACAGCAACGTCGATTACTCCACCATCACCACCACGAACCCGGGAGTAAACCCAGAAGTAGTAAGGGACTTGAGCTGCAATACGCGCCCAGTTGATTGAGTTCACGGCACCGATGCTGTACATCTCTTTGAAACCGGCATCGGCATTGACCGCCTTGACCACATCTTGGCAATCGTCGAA
The DNA here is from genome assembly GCA_041661305.1 of Candidatus Paceibacterota bacterium. Classification (NCBI taxonomy): domain Bacteria; kingdom Bacillati; phylum Minisyncoccota; species Minisyncoccota bacterium. Next base: position 99,281 of record JBAZUR010000002.1, on the reverse strand, counting down.
CGACCCGCGAATCGAAATGTTGTGAACTGCCGGATCGTTGACGCTCAAAATCTGAGCAGCCTGAAACTGGCTCATCTTGCCATGCGGAGAGAGCATAAAGACACGGATGCCTTTTCTCCCAAGCATTGCGTGAATAGCCGCCGAGCCGGTGTCCCCCGAGGTCGCGCCGAGAAGGTTGAGCTTCTTGTTGCGCCCGAGAACAACTTCGAAAAGATGCCCGAGCAACTGCAGAGGCAAATCCTTGAACGCCAAAGTCGGCCCATTGCTCAGCCTGGCAAGATACATCTCTCGCCCAAGGTCGCGCACCGGAACAATATCACTTGCCACTTCGAAACCTGGACCAGCGACGTTCTTGAAGACCTCCGGGGTATAAGCTTTCGCTATTGCCCCCCAAAGTTTGCTCCTATTGATGTCGGGAGCAAATTGCTCCATCACGAAACGAGCGACATCCTGATACGAACCGCTGGCGTGTAGCCGGAAATCTCCCTCATTGGCCCGGAAAAACTTCTCCGGAACATATAGCCCTCCGTCTGGCGCCAATCCTGCAAGCACTGTGTCTGCGAAATTGACTGCCGGTGCCTTACCGCGAGTTGAAAGGTACATTTTGTTTTCCTCTTTTTATCAAACCTGGTTGAAAAATTTGAAACAACTGCACATAGTACTACATCATAATTAAACAAAGGTCAAACTGAGAAATCCCCTCTATTTATACCCAACTAGTGCATTTCTCTCAAAATACGCTAGACTATATAACTATGGATGAAAAAATAATTGGGTATTGTGTGAAGTGTAAGGAAAAGCGTGAAATGAAGGATGTTCAAGAGGTTGAAATCAAACCTGGCCGTCCTGCCGCAAAAGGTACGTGTACAGTGTGTGGAACTGGAATGTACAAAATCCTTCCTTCAAAGAAATAGTCTTAAAAGTAACAAACAAAAACAACCTCTTCGAAAGTCGAGGTTGTTTTTGTTTGTATTGAGAGGTGTCGGTTTGATATAGTGTTCGAATATTTTTAGGGCTAAAACAATTTCGTTTGAATTTGTTCGCTCGAACAAATGTTTTAGGGCCATTAGCTCATTTGGTAGAGCGCGTCCATGGCATGGACGAGGCGACCGGTTCGAATCCGGTATGGTCCACCAAATCTTGTTTTAGGCATTTTATTATCCGCTTATACCCATAAAATATCTTGCACAGGCCGACGGGCCGAGCAGAGCAAAAATTCAGCAGAATTTTATGCGTGTATTTTATGAGTATAAGCTCAACGGTATATTGATTATTCCCCCCTTTCAAGCTACAATTCAGCAATCAAATTAAACACGTGTCCGTTAAACTCCGTATAAACAACCAAATAAGAGCCCAGGAGCTACGCGTTATTGATGCCGAGGACGGCAATCTAGGCGTTATGTCGTTCGTTGACGCCTTGGCACGAGCAAAGGAGAAGGGGTTGGATTTGATTGAAATATCGCCTGACATAGTCCCACCGGTTGCAAAAATAATGGATTATGGTAAATTTCAGTACGAGCAGAGCAAGAAAAACAAGAAGATTAAGGCCCACGCTCATGTGACCGAGACCAAGACCGTTCAGGTCAAAATCGGCACATCTGAGCACGATTTAGGCATTAAGGCTAAGAAAGTGTCTGAATGGCTTAAAGACGGGCACCGCGTCAGGGCGGACCTCTATCTCGCAGGAAGGGCAAAATACATGGATGAAAAGTTCCTAAAAAGCCGTCTTGAACGCATTCTTGTTCTAATTAGCGAAAACTATAAAGTTGCAGATCCTTTCAAAAAAGCGCAGAAGGGGTATAGCATTGTTCTAGAAAGAGAGGGTAAAAACGCAGGAGCAACAGAAAAACTAGAAAATGACAAAAACAAATAAATCAATAACAAAAAGACTTCGCGTAACGAAGAACGGTAAAATCATAGGGCGCAAGCCAGGGTTTAACCATTTTAATGCTAAGCAGAGCCGTTCAAAACAACTCGCTGGAAAACGCGGTGTGGAATTTTCTATGACCAATAAAGAAAAAAGTCGCTTCTTGCCTGGATTAAAACAAAAATAATTAAATAATATGACAAGAGTAAAAAGAGGAGTCACAGCCAATAAAACAAGACGTAATGTCCTTCAAAAGGTAAAGGGTTTTCGTTTCGGCCGTTCAACCAAAGAAGCAATGGCACACGAGGCTTTGGTTCACGCAGGAAAGTATTCTTTTGCTCATCGTAAGGATAAGAAAAATGACTATCGCCGTCTTTGGACAGTACGTATCAATGCTGCAATTCGTCCTTACGGTCTTTCTTACAGTAAATTCATTAATATACTTAAAACAAAGAATATTGAAATTGACCGAAAAGTTATGTCAGACATTGCTGACACAAAGCCAGAGAGTTTCAAGCGCCTCGTAGAATTCGCAACATCAAAGTAATTCCGTTTTAAAAAATAAAAAAATCCGCTTCACGCGGATTTTTTTATTTTTCTTTTAACCATTACTGCTTTAGTCTTTCTTGTTGTTGAGCTTTTAGTAACTCCTCGTCGCTTAATACTTCCGGTAGTCTAGTTGTCTCCCCTCGTGCTGACCTGTCTTTTTTAACTTGCTCTATAACTTTTTGAACAAGGATTTTTGGATCGGATTCAAAAATAATCTTATTATTTACACGATTACTTTTATCCATAATGTTTTTTATAACTTCATCCATATCCCAATCGCCTTGTAAGATGCCTATTGGCTTATCGTCTTCATAAGCAATAGTAAATTCATGGACAGTGCCAATACGCCCACAACCAATGATAATTGCTTCAGCTGAGCGGGTTAAAAGAAGATCGCGACCAGAATAGCCAAACCCTGTATAGACAATTATGTCATGGTAATCAACCGGCAATCTGTAGACTTCACGATGCTCTTTTTCGTTTGCTGCGGGAGAAAACCCAACAACGATACCACTTACTTCTTTGGAACCCATCGCTGCCCACAAAGGAAACCCTGTCGTTGCTCCGTTTTCTAAAATAGCTCCTTGTAGTGCAATTTCTTTACCAAGTGCTTTCGCTTTTTCCAATGCTCCAATACCACAGTGCGCTGTCTCGGCGGCCCCAGAAACACATAATCTTATTCTGTTGTGAAAATGCTTATCGTTTTCTTCCATATATTTTTATTTTTTTAATTATATCAGAAATCAAGTTCTACGGACTCACCCGCTTGTGGAGCATAAGCATTAAGACCCAAATAATCACGCAACCGCTGAACAAAAAACATAGTTGTCTTTGGTTCACCGTGAACCACAAAAATTGTTTTTAGAGTATCCGCAGTCGCTTTTACAAATTTGAATAAATGATCACCGTCTTTATGAGCAGAGTACCCAGAAATGTTCACGATGCGTGCTCGAACATCGATATCTTCACCATTTATCCTTATTTTTTTTGCTCCCTCTTGGAGCATTCTCCCTGGTGTACCAGCGGCTTGATAACCAATTAACAAAAGGGTGTTCTTTGGATCACCTAAGTAATGTTGTTCGTGGTGAACAATTCTACCTCCGTTTGACATACCGGAACCCGCAATAATTATCTTTGGGTTTGGGTAATCAATAATTCCTTTAGACTCTTCTGTGGTGGGTGTTAGTTTTAATCCTGGGAAATTAAAAATGTCATCACCCCCATGAATAATACCTAGTGCTTCTTTGTTGAAAAAATCCTGACTCTCTCGGTAAACTTTTGTCACCTTTATTGCAAGCGGTGAATCTAGAAAAATAGATATTGGCGGAATTCTTTTGTTCTCAACAAGATTATTTATTTCAAGCAAAAGATCTTGGGTTCTTTCTATTGAGAACGCTGGAATCATAAGCACCCCCCCAGAACTTATCGTTTCTTCGATAACCTGCTCTGTTCTCTTTTTTCTTTCATCTACGCTTTCGTGATTTCTATCGCCGTAAACGCTTTCAATGACCATGTAGTCTGCGTCTGTTACTGCTTCGGTATCACGAAGCAATGGTGCGGGAGAATTACCAAGATCTCCAGTAAAAAGAATTTTCTTACCATTGTATGTAATCTCTACCATTGCTGAGCCTAAAATATGTCCGGCATCTCGGAAAACAACAGAAAAATCACCAATTACTATTGGTTCATGGTATTTAACCGTCTTCCATTGCTTCATCGCACGGGTAACATCTTCCTCGTGGTAAATAACAGGGTGATTGTCGCGTTTCGCTTCTTTCCCCAAAACACCGAGACTATCTACTAAAGAAAGGTCACTAATTCCTTTTGTTGGCGCCGTTGAGTAAATATCACCACGAAAGCCGTCCTTAACGAGCTTTGGAATACGGCCAATGTGGTCAATATGAGCGTGGGTAACAAAAAGAGCGTCTACTTCAGCGGCATTATATAAAAGCGGGTTAAGATTTCTAGCGTCACCAATTTTACTTCCTTGATATAGACCGCAATCAACTAATATTTTTTTACCACCAGCCTCAACAAGAAAATTGGAACCAGTTACTTCACCAGTTCCACCATAGAATGAGAGTTTTAATTTTTTGGTCGTGGTCATTCGTACAAATACAGATATTCAAAATTCTTTCCGTCAGTCTATTCTATCATTCAAAGTAGAAAAGAAAAAATCCTGCCCTGCAGGAATCTTTCTTAGGGTTACTTAGTGAAGTTAGCCACTAGCGTAGTAATACGTGGGTGCCCGCTACACTGCACCAAGGTGTAATGTAAGCCAAAGCTCCCGGAACTAATGACTTGATCTAGATAACCTCCCAAATAACCCTGCTTAAAGCGTATCACCAGAAAATATGTTTGCAATATTGACCCCATTAAAAAATTATTTTCGAATATCGTCATTCGCAAAATAGATTGATTTTATGTGGCTAATTGGCTTTTTTATTTTTGTTTTAAAAAACAAAAACACTAGAAAGCTTCGTCTGCGTAGATAAAAGGGAAATTTGGACGTTCGTAATCAAACAATTCTCCTTCTTTGAAAAATCTTTTTAGCTCTGCTTCTGCTGATTCTTTAGAATCTGACGCATGAACAATATTAGACTGACCACTCATTGAAAAATCTCCACGAATAGTTCCAGCTGGAGCTTCGTGTCCTTTTGTCGGTCCGACAACAGTACGAATAGCTGTAATCGCGTTAATTCCTGTTATTGCCAAAACAACAACTGGAGTTGCCTTCATGTATTTTTTTATTCCACCAAAAAATGGTTTTTCTTTTATATGTGAGTAGTGCTCTTCAAGAATCGCATCTTCTAGTTGAATCATCTTAAGACCAACAATCTTCAACCCCTTTCTTTCAAAGCGGTGAATCATTTCACCAAGAAGTCCACGCTGAAGAGTGTCTGGTTTAAAAATAATAAGTGATGTTTCTTTTTTCTCGTGCGCCATAAATTGTGGGTTAAATTAAGCGTTTAATGGCTTATCCTAACAAAAAACAACCACATCCCGCAACTCCAGCTAGATTCCCGTTTGACGATACTTTTGAACAATATGATCCTCTACTTCTGCACGAGGAGCGCCAAATTTTTGATACGAGGCTTCTTTGATTCTCGCCGCAGCAAATGAGTCCCCCGCTCTTGGCGCAATTGTTTCAATATTAAAGGCTCTTGCCGGTTGCCCCTTCATCAACATCTTCATATATGCGTTGTAATTGTCTAGGTTCATTAGATCTCGCGCGGAAAAAATTGGTGAAAGTTGTTTCTCTAAAAATTCTGCATCTTCACTACCGACACGGAACAGTGCCATTGAACCAACGTTTCCAAAAACAGCGTTTTTTGTTTTTTCATCAAGCTGTCCAATGAACTGGTGGGCAAGATTAAGAGATAGTCTATATTTTCTCGCCTCAGAAAGAATTGTGGAAATAGAATCAGTAGTAATATTCTGGAACTCGTCCACATATAGATAAAAATCGGCTAATTTTTCTCCGAGAGCATCCACACGAGAAAGAGCTGCGATAAGGATTTTCCCGACTAAAATAAGGCCAATCAGGTGCGCATTCAAATCCCCTAGTCTTCCTTTTGACAGGTTAACTAAAAGGATTTTTCGCTCATCCATTATCTGTCTGAAATTAAAAGATGATTTTTCTTGAGCGATAACCGGACGCATAATATCGTTCGATAAAAATGGGTCAAACTTACTTGAAATATACGGAACAAAGTTTGCAAGCGATTGTTCCCCACTAGTCTTAATTGCATTGGCCCAAAACTGCGTGACTACTGGATTGTTACAGTACGACAATTTCATATCTCTAAAAGATTTATCAGCTAGAACACGCACGATATCAAGAAGTGTATTACCAGATTCTGGGTGCTCCATCACCAAAAGAGCTGAGTTTCTAAAATATTGTTCAAAGGCGGGTCCACCAGCCACCTTCATATCAAACAATTTGTTAAAAATAGAAATAAGCTCGTTAACTACAAAGGTCTTCTGTTCCGGTCTCTCAAGGTCATATTCAAGCATATTAAGCCCCATCACTCGCTCGGTGTGTGCTGGATCAAAATAAATAACGTCTTTTTCTCTCTCTCTAGGAATACTTCCTAAAATATCTTCGATATCTGTCCCGTGCGGATCAATCATACATACACCGTGTCCAGCCTTGATATCTTGAATAATCATATTCTTCAAGATTACTGTCTTACCCGTACCAGTTTGACCAATAACATAGAAGTGGCGCATCCTATCTTCACTAGTAACAAAAATTTTCCTCTCCTCTCCGCGGTGTTTGTTTATACCAAGAAGTGTTCCTTCGGTTGGAGCATCAAGCGGAGCTGGCGCTGTCGCCGAACGGGCTTGTTTCAACTGTGGAGCCGAAGAAACTTCCTCGGGGAAATGAAACATAGTCGTAAGCTCTTTTAAATTTAGTGGCAATGGATAGTCTTGGGAAAAAAGCCTATAAGAAAATTCTTGAAAAAGTTTTAATAAATCATGACGCTTTAATTGCTTAAACTCTATTCCGTTACCACGTGTATCTGTGAACTGATTGAAGGCGGACTGTAGACCACCCAAAATTTCTTCGGCTCGTGCGGTAGTTTCAGCTGAGGCAATTACTCTAATGTTTGTGTTAACAATCGTACTACTTATTTTTTCTGTAACATGTTTTATTGCTTCATCGTCAATAACGTCTTTACCGTCAATTTTTTTAGGAGACGGAACTCCCATAAAAAGCTCTTTTGCAAACTTGCCGACTTCTTGTCCGACCGTATACGGAACATCTGTCGCGTCTTTTGCCGACATTCCCCGCTTTAATTGATCAAGCACTCCGCCATATTTTTTTAGAAAGTAGTCGCCAACAGGGGAGATAGAAAACTGAATCGCTGCACCTTCCCCCTCCTTTTTAAGTTTTGAAAAAACATTAAGGATAACTGGTAGTGGGTCGTGATCAAATTCTGCATATGTTTTTATTGGGAAGACCTGACTTTTTGTAAATGCACCATACGCCCCAACAGAAGCGCCATTTTCATTAAAAATATTGTAATCGTCCTTTACCTCTCTAATACGAGCCTCTGGGTATAGTCCAAGTAACTGTTTTTCTAAAAGTTCGCTCTTGTCTTCTGAAACCGAAGCATAAAAAACTATCTCGCTACTCCAATTTGATAAAGCAATCTCAAGTGTAAAATAATTTCTACCAGGAAAATTGTCACGGCCGTCTGAAACAGAGAGCATTCCAGCGTAAAACTGTTCCATTGTCGTCACGAGCTCCTTAAATCCTCTTGTTTGGTTCTCGCCGGTTGCTTCTGGAAGGATAATTTCATAAAGACGCATATGAATAGCCTTCCAGACTTGTTTATCTTTTTCTAAATCTGAAATTTTTCCAGCACTTTTAACATACTGAACGAGTATTCTGTGAAAATCATCCGTGAGGTGAGGGTTGTCCATCTTCTCCACGACAGAAATAGCATTTCTGGCTCCTTTATCGATAAGGATACCGAGAAGCTCCTCCATTTGTTTATCGTGTTGTTCTGGCTTTAGCTCTAGAACAATGCGATCAACTTCTTGTTCTGGCATAACTTTCTCTGGATGCAGAACTTCGGCGACCGGTTTTTCGGAATATTCTTTAATTATTTCTTTTGGGATGTCTCTTGTTGGTGCCTCTTTCTCTCTTGATGCAGTTTGCTCTCGGTGTGCTAAACGCTCACGCAAAAAATCAATTTCCTCTTGAGGAGTCGTGAATTTTTCATGCCCTTCAGCTTTAAAGTTTAAAACCATTACGGTTTATGATACCGCGTATAAAGAAAAGTTGAAAGATATTAGAGTAAAAAATAATTTTTTACTCTAATCTTTTGTACAGTAATAGTTCCACCAACTGTGAGTTAAAGCAGATTGTCTCGTGTACCCAGGAGGACAACCGCTGACCGGGGAATAACCTTTACATGTTGAATTCGGATATCCATACGCAGCACTTGCATCGCTATACCAACCACATAAAGTTCCTGAATCTGGACCAGTATCGCTAACTATATTGCTCATCCACCTCCCACCAGCATATACATCGCTAGCATACACATAACCAGCCTGCACATAATTACTAGCAAACATACGGCCAGCATATACATCACTAGCCTGCACATATCCTGGTTGATAGGTGTTACCACCTTCGGTCGCATACCACCTCCAATTATTTTGAGAAGCATTATAGAATCCAGAATAACTAGAATGCATCATTAATGTGCCCAAATTATTATTCGACGAATCCCTAAAATTAGCTCCGCCCCAACCATTTTTTGTCCCCCTAATCGTAGCTGCTCCATAATCTCCAGTGGAACCACCTGAATCAATAATTCCTCCGGCTGGTAATGTGAGCCCTCCAACACTTAATACTCCAGATTTTGATTGGGCTGTGGAGCTAATATCGATGAGATTTGGTGCAGTGAAATTACCTGCTTTGTTTTGAGTTGTTGCGCTGGTGTTGATAGGCGGTGGTGTATTTCCGTTTGGTGGAGATTGCGTTGGCGCTGTCCACGCAGAGACGTAAGAAACTCCGAAAGATAGAGCAAGAGCTAAAAAAGAAAACATGAGGGCGTTTAGTAATTTTTTATACATGTTATTACACTTCTTGATTACTGAGTAATTGGTTTTACTTCGATTTGAATCTCGCTTGCCGTGAACTCCGCCAGTGTCTTAACGTTATTTGTCGCCGTAACATTAATAATGTCACCAATTTTTATTTCTTCTATACTTGCTTTACTACTTGCGTACGGCTGAGGAGGTGGCGAATTCTTCCCTTCTCGTACCGCTTTCATGAATTCATCCATCTCAGATTGCATGACCTTAGGGTCTTTTTGGGAAAGACTGTATATTCTAGTGTCGTTATCTATAAAAACAGTTCGTTTAGAAACAACATCAAAAGGGTTATTCGATTGAGTCTCAATTGTAATGCGATTCTCGCTAATTTCTAAAACTTTTCCCGAAATGGTCTTAATTTCGTCTGGAACAACAAAGGCCCCGCCAAACCTACTTTCAAGTACAACCTTTTTTGCTGCATCAAAACCCTCTTGATAAGACTTGTTGCCTGCTTGGTTGAAATAAGTAAACGAGAATCCTCCCCCAAGAAGAAAACCTAAAACCAATACTCCTAAATACTGTTCTGCGTGACGAAGATTTGTATTTTTTTGCTGATCCATATTTATGTTTTTTACTATTAAAATTAAAAATTACTTTTTTCTGTATTATATAACACTATTTAAAACTCAATAAACTTGACTCTGCAATCAGCACGACAAGTTGCTGGGCTTTCTCCTTTAGATGGCTGACATTTTCCATCACCACAAGAAGTTCCCGTTGAACCATTTACTGAACTACAGGAGGCGTTCGCACCGTTATATTCACCAGCACAAGTCCATGTCCATGAAGATGGTGTACCGCCTTCTGGCAAAATATTAATATTTGTTGGTAGCACTGTGGGTCCTGGCAACCCGACCGTATTACAAAGATTAGATGTTGGTTTTTTTTGGGTTGGCACTCCATTTGCCGAACCACAAACTCCGTTTATTGGTTCACGTACAGTAACGGTTATTATTCTTGAAGGACAATCAGTTGACCACGCCCCTTTATTATCTTGTGCCCTAAAATAAACAGTGTATACACCGTCATCAGCAAAAGCATAATCAAAATTAATAGCATTACCGATAACCGGGGCTCCAGTACTACAATTACCAATTCTCCATTCGTACGCCAAAATAGTATCCCCGTCATTAGGATCAGTGGCTGTGCCAATAAATTGCTGTGATTGATTTTCGGGTATTGTAATCGAAATCGCTGGACTTGTGATTGTCGTAGTTGGCGCTTCGTTTAATGGATCAACTAAACTAGTTACGCCGTAACCACTACCACTCCATGAAATCCAGCCAATAACATCAGACCCCCACGAATAACCAGACGCTGAGGTACCGGAAAAAGATACCCCATAAGGACTACCGTTTGTAGCTGTTCCAGATAATTTTATCCAGCCGTCCCAACCACCACTCGCCGAGAGAGCCTTCGCCCATCCTGAAACCAAACCAGTGGAAAGATTAATTACTGGGGAACATGGAGAGGAAGGACACCCTGAAACATCAGCACTATTAAAAGAAATCCAGCCGATGTTTTCGCTCCATGCGTACCCCGAAAAATTACCATCTAAAACATTAACTCCATAATTAGACGTTGCACACGTATTTTCGTTGGTACAATTAAAAGAAATCCAGCCGATGTTTTCGCTCCATGCGTACCCCGAAAGCGCGTCTCCAACACCTGCTCTCGCCACATTTGCGGTTTGTGCTGGAAACAAAAACTGCATAATAAAAAGAGTCCCTAAAAACAAGGCAACGCTTATTATTTTATTTTTATAAACAACAGTTTCCATAAACACAATAATCTAAAAAGTAATACTTCTTTTAGATTATTGTAGCTCTAAAAATAGGTTAATGCTAATCCACAAGAGTCACAATTTCTACGCCGTCTTTTGTTATAAGCAAAGTGTGTTCAAAATGTGCCGACCGCTTACCGTCTTCGGTATGAAAAGTGTATCCGTCTTTTTCGTCTAAAGTTACCTTTGGTGAGCCCTCATTTACAATCGGCTCAAGCGCAATAAGCATTCCCTCTTTAAGCAGTGGCCCAGTCCCACGTTTGCCATAGTTTGGAATGTAAGGTTCTTCATGTGGATGCACACCAAGCGCGTGTCCACCCAAAATTTTAACAATGGCGAAACCTTCAGTTTTTACGTATCTTTCGATAACTTCACCAATATCGCCAATTCTTGCTCCCGCCTTCACAACATTCATCCCTCGTACGAGGGCTTCTCTTGTCGTCTCAATAAGTCTTTTTGACACATCATCAATCTCCCCAACAGCGACAGTTACCGCACTATCGACATAAAGTCCTTTGTGAGAGAGACCTAAATCAAGCCCAACGATATCTCCATCTCTTAAAACACGGCTTCCAGGAATCCCGTGAACAACCTCACTATTAACCGAGATGCATAGTGTTGCGGGATATGGTCTATCAGAACCATCTGGTGTGTAGTTCAAAAAAGCTGGCTTATCCCCTTCTTTTGTAATTAGTTTGTAAGCAATTTGATCCAGTTCTTTTGTCGTAACTCCGGCTTTTGCAGAAGAAGCCAATACCTGAAGAATTAGCCCGAGGCGTTTCCCTCCTTCGCGAACAATGTCTTTCTCTTCTTCGGTTGTTATTATCGTTGCCATGAAAAGTAATTTACAGTTTTTAATTTCAAATTTTAAAATAATGTATCAATGAGTCAATTTTTAAATTAAAACATTAGGAAATTATTTAAAAATTAAAAATTAGACATTAAAAATTTTTGCAATAATCTCCTTGTAAACATCTTCCACTGACTGTTCAGCATCTATGTCAAAAAAATCATGATTTTTGCTCTGACTCAAATACATAACAGCAGGAACAACATCGCTATCAAACCAATTAAGTCTTTTCTCGATGTCACCAATTTTTTTATCATCATTTCTTCCTCGAAGAGCAAGTCTTTTTTCTGATTCCTCACGAGAAACATTAAGGTAGATTACCTTGGCCCTCCCACGATTGTAGAAATTTAACGCCGTCTCCAAGATATATGTCTCAGGTAACGTTCTTGGTGTGCCATCAATAAAAATATGTTCGCCTCCTTTTATATTCTCCAAAAAATTATTTGCCCACATCCAAACAGCCAAAAAAGATGGTTGTAATTCAGCTTTCTCGGCAATTTCCCTAGCCAAAACATTTGAGTATCCATCCTTGGAAAGAAAGTCTCTAAAGCGCGCGCCTGTTTCAAGATAATAACTCGGTCTCTTTTCAGAATCATGTTCCTCCACATATTTTTTCAACAACTCAACTTGGGTTCCTTTGCCACATCCAGAGCGGCCGATAAATATAAAAGTTTGTAAATCCATTTTAGTTAGCGTATTAGTTATTAGCTTTGTAAATCCTATCAAAATATTAAGTAGCAAGATAGCTGGATTAGATTAATCAGCAAATAGTCTTAATTTCTCTTATCTTCTTATCTAATGAAGCTAGTCGCCTAAAAGCTACTTGCTACCTTCTTAGTACTCTCTCATTGAAACCTGAGCGTCGATTTTTTTAACCAAATCAAGAACAACAGAAACAACAATAAGGAGTGCAGTACCACCGATTGCGAGTGTCGTGATACCAGTAAGACCTTGCATTATAAGTGGCAAAACAGCGATAGCGCCAAGGAAAAGTGCACCAAAAAGGGTGATTCGATTTAGAATCTTTGCAATATACTCAGACGTTGATTGACCAGGGCGAACACCAGGAATAAATGCTCCGTTCTTTTGCAAATTGGTTGCAATTGAATCTGGGTCGAAAGTAACCGCTGTATAAAAGTAAGTGAAAAGAAAAACAAAAACGAAGTAGAAGATTCCGTAAAGCCAGCTGTTCTGAGAAAACGAAAGTAAAATTGAAGAAATTTTCTGAACTATCCCGTTACTGAATGTTGCCAAAAACGCACCAATCATCTGAGGGAAAAGAAGAATTGATAGGGCGAAAATTATTGGAATAACACCAGCTTGGTTTATTCGCAAAGGCAAATATGTTGAAACTCCACCAAACATTTTTGCTCCACGAACACGCTTTGCGTACGTTACTGGAAGTGGGCGCTCTGCTTCTGTCACAAAGACAACACCAGCAACTATCAAAAGTCCTGCGAACAAAAAGGCTAGATATAGAGGAATCTGAGAAACATCAAAGGTGAATAATATTTGGCTAATACTTGAAGGTATACTAGAAACAATACCGGCAAAAATAATCAATGAAACTCCGTTACCAATACCGTACTGAGAAATAAGTTCACCGAGCCACATCAATAAGACTGTACCGGCGGTGATAACAATGAGATTAGTCATCTGACTAAAGATTGTAAGATGTTCAACTATTCCCTGTCTTTCAAGCAAAACGAGCAAGCTAAAACCTTGGATAAGTGCGAGAGGGAGAGTTATGAGTCGTGAGTATTGTGTAAACTTACGGCGCCCCAAATCACCTTCTTCGTGGTACATCTGCTTTAAACTTGGCACCATTATTGTCAAAAGCTGCATGATGATTGACGCTGTGATGTACGGTCCAACACCAAGCATAACAATCGATAAAGTAGCTAAACCACCTCCAGAAAAAATATTAAGCAATCCTAGAAACTGACTCTGATCAAAAAACTGAGCAAGACGAAGTGGGTCAACACCAGGAATTGGAATAGCTGCCAAGACACGGAAAACAAACAACATAAAAACAACAAAAAGGATGCGCTTTAAAAGAGCCCTGTCGCCGATTATGATTTTGAGCTTGTTTATGAATGCGTCCATGAAATTTTTATTAGGCTACTGTTCCCCCGACTGTTTCGATTATTTCTTTGGCTTTTGCTGAAACTAAACAACCCTTGAAAGAAAAATTCTTTGTGAGTGTTCCTCTAGCTAAAATCTTAACTGGAGGGAATTTTCCTGAAACTCGTCTGATAAGCTTATTTTCTACAAGAACTTCTGGAGTTATTACTGAACCAGCCTGGAATCTCTTTTCAAGAAGATCAATATTCACAACAGCTGCTGGAACAACCGAGGAGTTAACTGTGCGAGCACGGTTCATACCATATCCACGACGCTTTGGAATTTTCTTAATTGTATCTCTCATCTGTGGGCGTCTCTTGTTTCCTGCACGCGCCTTCTGACCCTTAGTACCACGACCAGAAGTCTTTCCACGCTTTCCACCACGCCCAACAGCTGGGTTCTTTCTATTCTTGGTATTTCTTTTTACGTTATGAGTTTGCATGATGTTTATTTATTCGTCTTATCCTCTAGAACAACTGCGTGTGTTCTTGTTGTTTTCAACATTTTCAACGCTTTAACTGTTGCCATGGCAATATTCAATGAGTTCTTACTTCCGGAAAAAACTTTTCCAGTAATATCCTTAACTCCTCCCAAATCGGCGACAATACGTACAGCCGAACCAGCAATAAGTCCACGAGATTTGTTTGGCATAAGCATAACCGTACCACTTGAATATTTTGCTTCAACATCATGAGGAATAGACATTTTCTTGTTTAAGGCAATCTTGAACATATTCTTCTTAGCGGAGCGCATTGCCTTTTCGATTGCGAGTGCTGTATCTCCGGCCTTACCCATACCAACACCAACTGTTCCCTTTCGATCTCCAGCAACAAGAACAACGCTAAAACTAAAGCGGCGACCTCCTGCCACAACACGAGCAACACGACGAATATTTATTATTTTGTGATCAAACTCTGGCTTAACTCTTTCAAAGCCTTTTCTAAATGGACGTGAGCCACCTTTCTTTTTTCCGGCATCTCGACGCCCAGAGAAATCGTTTCTTGTCTTAGGACGCTCCTCTGTCGTTGCTGTAACTGGTGCTACTGCATCAGGAATAACAGCCGCTACGTCAGCGTTTACAATTTCTTCTTTAGTTGTTTCTTCGTTCGTCATATATTTGAAAATTAAAATTGAAGACCACCTTCGCGAGCCGCTTCGGCAAGCATCTTAATACGTCCAGTGTAACTAAATCCGCCCCTATCGAAAACGACCTTGCTAACCTTTTTAGCGAGAGCATTTTTTGCTATTTCAACACCAACCTGCTTTGCTCTTTCGGTTTTTGTCTTTCCCTTCATTGTAATATCTGAGGCTTGGGCAATTGTCTTACCAGAAACATCGTCAATAACCTGAGCATAAAGATACTGGTTTGATTTATATACAGCGAGACGTGGGCGCTCGATTGTGCCAGAAACTTGAGAACGAATTTTTTTGTGTCGTCTCGCTCGAAGTTCAGTTTTTGAATTTCCTTTTTTCATATAATTATATTATGCCGATTTTTTGCCCTGCTTTCGGCGAATAACTTCACCCTCATAACGGAAACCTTTTCCTTTATAAGGTTCTGGCTTCTTCATTCCACGAATCTGTGAGGCAAATTGGCCAACCTTTTCTTTATCAATACCAGAAACCGTAATAACATTTTTCTCGGCTTTTACAGCAAGACCTTCTGGGATTGGCATTTTAACTCCATGAGAAAAACCGAGGGCAAGATTAAGAGATGTTCCTGCAACCTCTGACTTAAAACCAACTCCTTCAAGAATAAGTTTCTTTTCGTAAGGCTTGTTAACACCCTCGAGCATGTTTTTTATGTGTGAGGCATAGGTTCCCCAAAGAGCACGTGTGAAAACGTCATTTCTTTTTGGAACCAAGGTAACGGTATCGGCAATGTTTATTGTTATTTCACTATCACGAAAAACACGGGAGAGTTCTCCCAAAGGACCCTTAACCGTAACCTTATTACCATCCATTGTGATAGTGGTTTTCTCAGGGATTGCGATAATTTGTTTTCCTAATCTACTCATATAATTACCAGATTTTAAACATTACTTCTCCCCCAACGTGCTCCTTACGCGCTTCGTCTCCTGTCAAAAGGCCCTTGGGGGTTGAAAGAACCATAACACCGTGACCGTATTTAACTCTACGCACCTCACGCACTCCGATATATACACGCTTTGAAGATTTCGATACGCGCTCCACGTCTGTTACGCGAGGTGCACCATTTCCTTCGTACATCAAACCAACTTCTAATAAGCGAGATGTTTTACGTAAACGCTTTGTAACGGAAGAAAGGTAACCCTCGCGAAGAAGAATCTCTGCAATGGAGAATCGCAATTGTGAATAAGGAATAAGAACCGTTTCCTTTTTGGCTCGGCTACCATTCTTTATGCGAATTAACATGTCTGCAATAGGGTCAGTGGTCATAATATTTTTTACCAGGATGATTTCTTAATACCAGGCAATTTTCCATCGTTGGCTAATTCACGGAAACAAATACGGCAAAGACCAAAATCGCGCATAAAAGCACGCTTTCGACCACAACGAAAACAACGATTTACTTTTCGTGTGCTGAATTTTGGCGTCTTTAACGCCCTAACACGTGTTGATGTTTTTGCCATAGGTAAATGATTTAAATTCAGGGCCTCTCCCTTCGATATCTCACTTTTATTCTTTAAAGCTTACGCACTAAAGGAGAAAAGCGGATCAAAACGGAGTGTTTCCTAAAAAACAGGCTCAAATGAGCTCCCGCATATACTATCAGAACGTCCCTTAATGTCAAACGTCTGTAAATTAGTAATGAAAAACGCCCCCGAATACACAAAGTATAGAGGGGCGCAAAAGATTCTGCTTGGCGAAAGGACTAGTGAATGCTGTCCATTTCACTGGCGAGACGGTTCATTTCGATTTCCATCTCGACCTCCTTGCGTATGGCCTCGTCATAGCTGAGGCCAGCTTTCATTGCGGCCACAACAAAGGGGCTTGCTTCTGCCTCGCCGGAGGCAAGGTCCAACTGATCCTGAAGTTCGCCGAGATCCATCTCGAGAAGACAGCCCTCGAGCGAACCTGGGCACTCGCACTTCGGACACTGTCCGCACGGCGCCGGAGCAAGGTTCTGTTCAAGACGCCCAGCGAGAGCTTCGAACGAACCGGAGCCTTCCACGTCGTGAAGATGAAATCCGTCCGGATGGTCATCTTCAAGCGATTCCATGGAGACCGGCTTGGCACTCCAAGCAACCAGGCTCTTTACGCATTTCCTTCTTGCCGCGGCTTCAGATTTTGCTACCAGTACCGCTTCCGACATCTTCTTCGTCATGGCGAATCTCCTTTTTATATACAACGATTTTTAAAAAATTAAAAACGAGTGTATTACGCTTCCGTCTTAAAGGTTACTCCTTAAGTAACATATGTCAACAAAAAACCCTCTCTGCAAATAGAGAGGGTTTTTTGTTGAGTGTAAAATGTTCTATTTTCTCTTGAATGGGACGCCTAGAACTTCGTAAAAAGCCATTCCTTCTTTTTTGCTTTTTGCGGTACTAACCAAAGTAATAGCCATTCCAAAAACGTCTTTGAGTTCTTCGTCCGCTGTTTCTGGGAAAATTGTGTGCTCTTTTATGCCGATTGTAAGATTTCCCATTTCATCAACCGCAGTGCGATTAATACCACGGAAGTCCTTAGTGCGAGGAAGGGCAACGTTAAGAAGTTTCTCCAAGAAAGAAAACATTCTCTTTCCACGAAGAGTAACCATGTAGCCGATAATATCCCCTTGTCGAGATTTGAAGGTGGCAATAGCTTTCTTGGCCCCACGTGCAACAGACTTTTGACCTGTAATCTTTCCGAGTCTACCGTTTACGAAATCACCCTTGGTTCTATCTTTTTTCAAAAGATTACCTACACCAACAGAAATAACAACCTTCGTAAGTTTTGGCGAAGCCATTTTGTTTTTATAACCAAACTCTCCTTTTAGCTTGGTGTAAACTTCTCCTTCTTTTTCTTTGGTTGTTTGTGTTTTCATGATTTTATATTTCGCTTCCGCTTTTCTTGGTCACACGGACAAATCTTCCACCGGAAAGTTTCTTGCCAACGCGTGTTTGGGTGCCGTCTTTTGGATCAACAACCATAACATTTGATACGTTGATTGGCATAGCTACAGAAACTGTCTGCCCTTTTGTTCCGGCCTTGCGAGCTTTCTTGTGTCGTTTAACCATATTCAAACCCTCGACAACAACTTTGCTGTCCTTAGGCATAGATTTAACAACCTTTCCTTTTTTACCGCGGTCTTTGCCGGCAATGATTATTATATTGTCTCCTTTTTTGATTTTCATATTTTTCTATATAACCTCAGGCGCCAAAGAAACTATTTTCTGGTAACCACGTTCGCCAATCTCGCGTGGAATAGGTCCGAAAACACGTCCTGCCTTTGGTTCACCCTTATCGTCGACTAAAACCACAGCTGTATCGTCAAAAGAGATGTACGAACCGTCTTTACGCTTAAATGGCTTTCTCTGGCGAACAACAACACCCTTAACCACATCTTTCTTTTTTGTTGTCTTACGTGGTTCCGCGATTTTTATAGAAAGCACAACAAGGTCACCGATTTGTGCATATCGTCTTTTTGATCCACCCAAAACCTTAAACACCTTTCCGATTTTGGCGCCGGAGTTATCTGTCACTTTTACAACTGTTCCATCTTGTATCATAAAATTATTTTGTGGTGCGCACCTTAAAAGTCTTATCTTTTGATATTGGGCGGGTCTCCTCTATTTCAACCACATCTCCAACCTTAAAAGCATTCTCCTCATCGTGAGCTTTGTAGTGCTTGGTTATATTCATGAACTTACCATACTTAGCATGCTTCACGTATCGCTCAACAAGAACAACCACGGTTTTATCCATCTTGTCGGAAATAACCTTTCCTTTAAAAACCTTTGTCTTCTTTTGTTCAGTAGCTTTTTTCATATAAATATTTATTTGGCGATGGTCGAAATTCGGCGACTTGAAACTTCAGTCATAATGCGAGCAATGTCTTTCTTTATCTCGGCACCCTCTTTAACATTCTTAACCTTACCACCAGAAAGACCAAGACGAAAAGCGCGCAAAGCATCCTGCTTTTCAACAAGAAGTTTCTGTAAATCTTTTGCGTCTTTTGTTTTTATATCTTTCTTCATAAATTTAATTAAACCATCCCTGCGCGACTCATGAACTTGGTCTTAAGAGGAAGTTTTGTACCTCCTTTACGCAAAGCCTCTCGAGCGACTGACTCTACCACACCATCAACTTCAAACAAAATCCTTCCTGGTTTTACCTGGAAGCAGTATCCCTTTGGATCTCCTTTTCCTTTACCCATAGGAACTTCAGCTGCTTTCGCTGTTATTGGTCGGTCAGGGAAAATACGAATCCAAATACGACCAGTTTTACCAAGAGCACGTGACATTGCACGACGAGCAGCTTCAATCTGCTTGCTTTCAACACGAGCTTCAGTCTGAGCTTTCAAACCAAAGGCGCCATAAGAAAGAGAAAGACCACGTGTCTCCACTTTTAACTTAGCAGGATTCTTTCTTGTCGTCTGCCACTTACGGTATTTAACTTTTTTAGGGAATAACATGATTTTGTAAGATTATTTTTTCTCTTGGTCTTTTGCAAAAACCTCTCCCTTGTAAATCCAAACCTTGATACCAATATCGCCGTATGGGAGGTGTGCTTTTTCACGATAAAAATCAATATCAGCACGCATTGTCTGAAGAGGAATTCCTCCACGCTTTAAGTGTTCACGTCTTGCCATATCAGCACCACCCAAACGACCAGATAGAGCAACCTTAACACCTTTGACGTCTCGGTTGGCCATAACTTTTTCAACTGTCTGTTTTAGAACACGACGGAATGGCAAACGCTTCTCTAGGGCCTCAGCAACCATATATGAAACGATTGCGGCGCTTGATTCAGGAGATGAAACTTCTTCGATATCAATCTTCAACTCACCTGGTGTTTCAAGTTTGTTCTTTCTCATGAAAGCAACAATGTCGTTACGTAAACGAGTCGAACCTTCACCACTTCTACCAATGACCATACCCGGTCTTGAAGTCCTGATATTTAAACGTAAGGTTTTTGGACTTCTTTCAATATCGATAGAGTCAATATAAAAACCTCGAAGTTTCTTTTCTAGGTATTCACGGATTAAAACATCACCACGCAATAGTTTGCTGTATTTTCCACCAAGCGTTGCGAACCAGCGAGACTTCCAGTCTCTTAAAATTCCTATTCTATGTGCGTATGGATGGACTACGTGGGTCATGATAATGATAGCTCTTAGCTTTTAGCTTTTAGCTTTTTAGTAGTACTTTTTTCGGCCTTTGTTACTTTTTTGGTACCAGAAACAGCTTTCTTTTCCTCTGTCTTTAATGCTCCGGCACCACGCTCTTCAAGAACCAACAAAATATGGCTCTGACGCTTCTTGATTGGAAAAGCTGAACCACGAGCGCGAGGCATTGATCGTTTTAGTGTAACGCCACCATCAACACGGAATTCTTTTATGAAAAGTTCGCCCTCCATTTTGTGGTTTGCTTTTGCATTTGCAGCAGCAGAGCGAATAAGTTTTTGAATTGGGTCTCCCGCACGCTTGCCAGAAAAAGTAAGCAAGGCAATTGCTTGCTCAACACTTTTACCTTTGACCAAGTCAGTAACAAGTCTAACTTTTCTTGGTGATTGGCGATAATTTGTTAGTGCAGCTTTCATATTTTTTATTTCTTCTTGGTGTCAGCAGAGGCTTTAGCTGACTGAGCAGCAGAAATTTCTGCCTGTTTCTTCTTTTGTTCAAGCTCTTTCTGCATCTTACCTCCGTGTCTCAAGAATTTCTTTGTAGGAGAAAATTCACCCAAGCGATGACCTACCATATCTTCGGTAACTAAAACTTCAATATGAGCTCTTCCGTTGTGTACACCAAAAGTAAAACCAACCATCTCTGGGGAAATCTGACATGGTCGTGACCACGTCTTAATAACCCCCGCTTCAAGCGGCTTTTTACCTTCTATTTTTTTTAGAAGGCGAGGGTCAACGTATGGTCCTTTTTTTAGTGACCTGGTCATGTGTAATTAGTATAATTTTAGATAACAAACAAAAACAGCCCAAGTGAGCTTGTCGTGCATATTATCAGAAGAAAAACCGTTGTCAAACCAAACTAAATCCTATAATATCAAAAATGGATTTGGTGACTAATCTTGGGGTCGTCGGCCGTCCTGGCCACATATTCCCCTTGGTGTATGCCGCTCCCCAATCGGACTTGGGATATGAGTAAAGGAGGCAAGTCGTTGTAATCAATTCCCTCACCCTGGAACACTGCCCCCGGAGGCGGATGTCCGCTTTGTCGAACTGACACAAACGTACTCGATTTTTGAGGAGCGGAGTCGTTCGACTAGATACCAGGAGGTCTGCCCCTACCCAATCGGGGCCACCTATAAAACAAAGGCCTGCGCATGCGCAGGCCTTTTCTTCATTTCTTGGCCACCCCAGACTTTCACAAACAACAAAGTCCTTCTGGGGCTTTACCTTTAACGCTTTCTCCGTTGGGGCCACAAATCCACCAACATTCCTCTCTGGAATTTGTACCGTACCACCCTGGAGCATGTCCAGTAGTACAACACCCGCACGAATCCCACGACTCAAACCCGTCGGGGAAGAGGGTGATTTTAGTCCATCCCTCTCTCCATGCCTTTACCACCGGCTGTGGAGCAGTACGCAAAAAGCGAGAAATCTCATGAAACAATTTAAATTTGTCGTCCATCGGGGAACCTCCATCTGGTAGCGTTGAACTTCCTTTCTTACTGAATACTACGCAATCTTAAAAAATTGTAAACAACCACTAAATATCGCTACTGCCAAACAAAAATCCCGCCAACTGGCGGGATTTTTGTTTTAATTATCTTTTTATCGTTTCTTTCCAACTTTTCTTCGAGAAACAATGAAAACGTTTGAATATTTCTTAGGAGTTCGTGTCTTTTGACCCTTTCCTGTTGGTTTACCCCACTTACTCTTTGCGCGACGAAGACCGCGACCCTGGCGTCCTTCACCTCCACCGTGTGGGTGATCAACTGGGTTCATAGCTGTTCCACGAACTGTTGGGCGAATACCCATCCATCGTGAACGTCCAGCCTTACCAACATTACGTAGTCCGTGTTCTTCGTTTGAAACCTGACCGATACAAGCGTAACACTTATCAGAAACTTTTCTGACTTCGCTTGATGGCATCTTCAAGTGCGTGTAACCGTCGTTATTGGCGATAACCTCCACGTAAACACCGGCTCCTCGCGCAATTTTTGAGCCTCCCTTAGGTTTTAGTTCTACGTTGTACACAAACGTACCAACTGGAACTTGTTTTAATGGCATGCGGTTTCCTGGAGCAATAGGAGCAGTCTCGCTAACGATGAAAGATTTGCCAACTTCTACTGACTTAGGAAGAAGAACGTAACGCTTTTCCCCGTCAGCATAAACAGCAAGACCTATAAAACCAGTCCGGTTTGGGTCATATTCAACGCTCGCAATCTTTGCTGGAATGTCGAATTTATTATATTTAAAATCAATATCACGGAAGAGTCTTTTGTGTCCGCCTCCTTTGTGTCGAGTTGTTATACGTCCAGCAGAATTACGCCCACTATCTCGCTTACGACCTGTGGTAAGCGCTTTTAATGGCTCTGTGTGTGTAATAACTCCACGATAAGGCACAACTGTCATGTGTCTTCGTGATGGTGATGTTGGTTTATAGGTTTTCATAATAGTTTAATTATGCAAAATCAATTGAATCGCCTTTCTTTAAGAATACATAGGCTTTCTTTCCGCCACCCTTAACGCCCCACTTGCCACGATTGAAAATATTTTTCTTTCTAATAGTTGCGACGGTGATTTTGATTGCCTTCACTTTATAAAGCTTCTGTACAACTTTTGCAATTTCAATCTTGTTCATTTCACTAGGAACATTAAGTGTATAGACGTTTGAAGAAGCAAGGAGGGATGCTTTTTCTGTGATGCGTGGGCGAACAAGCGTATATGCGCCTGTGTTTTTCGCCTGTTTTGCCGAAGATTGAACCTTCGCCTTAACTGCGACTCCTTTAACTTCTTCTGTTTTTGCTGTTCGTGCCATATATTTTATTTAATTTTTGCTTCCAAAAAAGAAACGCTTTCTTTCGGCTCAGAAATCATGATGTAACGATGATTAAGCAACGAAAGTAGGTTCAAATCGCGGATATTGCCAGTCTCAAGGTTTGGAAGATTACGGAAACTCTTTTCTACCTCAACATCTTTTGCTCCGAGCGCGAGATAAGCAGTGTTACGCTTCTTCATTGTGGTCTTTGTAAGTTTTGCTCCAACAATGATTTTATCAAAAATAGCTTTTGCGTCTTTTGTTTTTGGTGCTCCAAGTTTTAGTGTGTCGATAAAAATAATCTCACCATCGGTAAACTTCTTAGACAAAACAGCGTAAAGAGCTTTTGCTTTCATCTTCTTGTTTATCTTACGATCGTAGTTTTTCTCGGCACGTGGACCAAAAGTCACACCTCCACCACGCCAAATAGGACTTCTTGAAGATCCGTGTCGTGCACGGCCAGTTCCTTTTTGAGCCCAAGGCTTTCTACCACCACCACGAACCTCTCCTCTACTCTTTGTGTGAGCGGTTCCGGCGCGAGCATTTGATTGCATTGAAAGCATTACCTGATGTACTAAGTCGTTGTTCCACTTAACAGCGAAGACACCCTTTGGAAGTTCAATTGTGCCTTTGTCTTTACCGTCCTGACCATAAACCTTTGCGTTCATATCAAGAGCAGGGCGTACCTTTTTTACGCTAGCGACTGCTTTATTCTTTTGTGTTTTAGCCTTTTCCATGATTTTTATGAAATTTTTCTAATCTCAAGAAGTGTTCCTGGTTTCCCTGGAAGAGCTCCTTTGATTAAAAGTGTGTTGTTCTCTTTATCGACAGCAGCAACTAAAAGATTCTTAACCGTAACACGATCAGAACCCATACGGCCAGCCATACGGATACCCTTTGCAACACGACCTCCAGCACGACCTCCAGAACCACCGATTGCCCCTGGTTCACGTTCACTGTGCTTTTGTCCATGGGAACGACGACCTCCGCCGAATCCATGACGCTTAACAACACCCTGAAAACCCTTTCCTTTTGAAACGCCTGAGATGGCAACCTTATCACCAACTTCAAACTGAGAAACATCTAGTACATCACCAGACTTATATTCACCAAGTTTTTCTTCTGGCATTCTGAATTCTTTCAATTTACGAAAATTAGCAAAACCCTTTCTCTGACCTAATTCGGCTTTTGAAAGAAGTTTCTCTCTTTTTTCTCCGTGACCAATCTGTACAGCAGAATATCCGTCAGATTTTGCTGTTTTGGTGCGTAGAACTGTAGATGGAGTAGCGGAAATTATTGTTACAGCAAAAGCTCTCCCGTCTTCGGAGAAAAACTGTTCCATATTCTTTTTTACACCCAATAAAAATTTCATTTTTTTGCGTTAAAAAACCGCAATGGACTCACCAAATGCGGGGTGATTGTCCATTGGTTCCCGGGAACGGCCAGTATCAACTGGCGGGAACTTAGATCTACTCAATGAAGAGTAAGGGGGATTATACAGAAGCCAATAAAAAATGCAACAAAATAGATTATTTTATTTTTTAAAGGCAAAAGCGCGGGATTATCAAAACAAAAAATCCCCCGAGGTGGGGGATTTTTTTGTTGGAAATTTCTTTCCAGTTTTTAGAGCATCTTCACATCGATATCAACGCCTGATGGGAGATTCATGTTTGTGAGCGCTTCGATAATCTTTGCCGAAGGGTTCAGAATATCAATTACTCGCTTATGAATTCGCATCTCAAATTGCTCTCGCGCATTTTTGTAGACGAATGATGAACGATTGACTGTGTACTTCTTTATTTCGGTAGGAAGTGGAATTGGTCCAACGAGCTTCGCATCATAACGGAGTGCTGTATCGATAATTTGTTTTACCGAAGCGTCGAGAATCTTGCTCTCATACGCTCGCACTCTTATGCGGAGTTTGGCGACAACATCTTCCTTAGCCGAAGCTTTAGAAGCACGAGGTGCTTTTGGAGCAGCCTTTGATGCAACCTTTTTTACTTTAATTTTTTCTTCTGTTTGAGCCATTGTTTTTAGCTTTTTAGTTTTCAGCTTGTTAGCTTCATTAGTAATTTAGAATTTTTCTTTTTTCCTAAAAGCTAGAAGCTAGAAGCTAATAGCTAGTTTATGCGGTAATCTTTGTTACGGCGCCTGCACCAACTGTCTTACCTCCTTCACGGATAGCAAAACGCTGTTTTTCTTCAAGGGCAACTGGAGCAACGAGCTTCACTTTGAACTTCATTGTGTCTCCAGGCATAACCATTTCAACACCTTCTGGAAGAGTCACGTCTCCAGTCACGTCCGTTGTACGGATGTAAAACTGAGGCTTGTAACCTGAGAAGAATGGTGTGTGACGACCTCCTTCTTCCTTCTTCAAAATGTAAACTTCTGCTTCAAAGTCAGTGTGTGGAGTAACAGAACCGGTCTTGGCCAAAACCTGACCACGAGTAATGTCTTCCTTCTTGATTCCACGAACAAGGATTCCAGCGTTGTCTCCAGCCATACCTTCATTCAATGTCTTGTTGAACATTTCAATTCCAGTAACTGTTGTCTTCACTGTATCTTTCAATCCAACAATTTCGATTTCCTCACCAACCTTAACAACACCTCTTTCGATACGGCCTGTAACAACAGTACCGCGTCCTTCGATTGAGAAAATGTCTTCAACTGGCATAAGGAAAGGTTTTGTAACATCACGCTCTGGAACTGGAACGTATTCATCAAGAGCTGTAATAAGCTCAAGAATCTTCTTTGCCCATTCATCATCAGCTGATGTAGCTTCAAGACCCTTAAGGCCTGAACCACGGATGATTGGAGCATTTTTGTCGTATCCGTTCTTCTCAAGTAATTCACGAAGTTCTTCTTCAACTAGGTCGATAAGGTCTTTGTCTTCAACCATATCGCACTTGTTAAGGAAAACAACCATCTTAGGAACACCAACCTGGTGAGCCAAGAGAACGTGTTCACGAGTTTGTGGCATTGCACCGTCTGTCGCTGCAACCACGAGGATTGCACCGTCCATCTGAGCAGCACCAGTAATCATGTTCTTGATGTAGTCAGCGTGTCCTGGAGCATCAATGTGAGCATAGTGACGTGTGTCAGACTCATACTCGTTGTGCGAAAGGGCAATAGTAATACCACGGGCCTTTTCTTCAGGCGCCGAGTCAATTTGGTCGACCGACTTCATTTTAACCTTTTTACCGGCAAGGTTGAGGACGTGTAGGATAGCCGCTGTAAGAGTTGTTTTGCCGTGATCAACGTGACCAATGGTACCAACATTTACGTGAGGCTTATCACGCTTAAATTCTTCTGCCATACGTTATTTATTATGTGAGAACAAAAATTCGACGCGCGAGAGCTTTGCCAAATACTTGTTCCCAGCAAATTATTTAATAATCTCCTTTTGGAAGCAAAGAAAAACAACGCACATTTGCGTATGGGGCAATAATAACAAATTAAGAAGGTGTGTCAAATTAAAACAAAACGAATGGGGCTTAATTTTAAACAAAAATATAGAAAAATTTGACAAGTAGCTACGAAATATGAATAATCCAGAGCAGAGTACCGTTAAACTAAGCTAAGGAGAGTTAAGCGATGATTGTAATCTTCAACGCAGACACAGGGGAGGTAATCCCCAGCTTCACTTGCCCAGCACCAGAGGCTGACCCCTCACTGGCATTTGCCGGAGAAATAAAGCTACGCTTCCCGAAAAACAAAGACACCTCTGAGGTGTCGCAGGAAGTATGGGGCCTAGTGAACAAACTTTGTGCAGACAAGCCCACAAGCATCTTCGAGAACGCGCTGATTGCTGATGGTTGTGACTACATTTTCATGGGAAAGGTCTACGGCCACGAAGTAGCAAAGGAAAGCTGATTGCATCAGCAAGCACATCTCTCTCCGAGAAACCAAAACAAAAAACGGACCCTTGTGGTCCGCTTTTTATATTTTTACCAAATTAAACCTTTTAATTACTTGGCTTCTGTAGAGCCGGTAGTTCTACTTTCGATAATAGTTTTTGCAATGTTTGCAGGAACAATGTCGTAATGATCGAATTCCATTGTAAACCCTGCACGTCCTTCGGTAAGAGAGCGAAGTGACGTCATGTAGCCGAACATTTCAGATAGTGGAACTTTTGCTGAAACAACCTTAAGCATTCCACGGTCTGACATACCTTCAATCTGTGCACGCTTTGAAGAAAGATTTCCAGTTATATCACCCATGAATTTTTCAGGAGTAACAACTTCAACCTTCATAATTGGCTCGAGAATAACTGCGCCTGCTCTACGTGCTGCTTCCTGTAAGGCCTGTGAGGCTGCAATCTTGAAAGCAATTTCAGACGAGTCCACTTCGTGGAACGAACCGTCATAAAGATCGACAGAAATATCCACTAATTTGAAACCTGCGAGTACTCCTCTATCCATACCTTCACGCAAACCTTTTTCAACGGCTGGAATATATTCAAGCGGAATAACACCTCCCTTGATATTGTTGATAAATTCAAATCCTTTTTCACGCTTTGTGTTTCTTGGTATGTTTTCAGGAATTTCTTTTGAAAGAGGTTTGATTTTAATTTTCACATGACCGTACTGTCCACGACCACCAGTCTGACGAATGTATTTATTATCAACTTCTGCTTCTTTGGTGATTGTTTCTTTGTAAGCAACTTGTGGTTTACCAACATTTGCCTCAACAGAAAACTCACGCTTCATACGATCAACAATAATTTCAAGGTGTAATTCACCCATACCAGAAATGATTGTCTCTCCTGTTTCTGTATCAGATGAAACTTTGAAGGTTGGGTCCTCATCAGCGAGTTTGCGCAAAGCCATACCCATTTTTTCTTGGTCTGCTTTTGTTTTTGGCTCGATGCGAAGAGAAATAACTGGTTCAGCAAAAACAATACGCTCCAAAAGAATAGGGTTCGCTTCATCACAAAGAGTGTCTGATGTTCTTGTTGTTTTCAGACCAACGGCTGCCGCAATTTCTCCAGCAAAAACTTTTTTCACTTCTTCGCGTTGATTGGCGTGCATTCTAAGAATTCGGCCGAGACGCTCTTTTTCGCCTGTCGTTGAGTTATACAAATATGAACCAGCCTCAACTGTTCCAGAGTAAACACGGAAGAAAGTAAGCTGACCAACGAATGGGTCAGTCTGAAGCTTGAAAGCAAGAGCTGAAAATGGCTCTTCGTCTGAAGCGGGGCGTGTAATCTCTGCTCCTGTTCTTGGGTCAGTACCTTTTGCTGGAAGAATATCTGTTGGAGCTGGTAAGTATTCAACAACACCGTCCAACACAAGCTGAACTCCTTTGTTTTTCAAAGCAGAACCACAATAAACAGGGAAAATCTTGTTTTCGATAACAGCCTTACGCATTATCTTTTTTAAATCCTCAATGGAGATTTCTTTTCCTTCGAGATATTCACTTAAGAATTTTTCATCATTCTCAACAATTTTTTCAACGAGTTCATTTCGGTATTTTGCAGCATCAGCCTTAAGGTTTTCTGGAATTTCACTCTCAATAACATCATCTCCCATATTCCCCTCAAAGTGATAAGCCTTCATCTTAAGCAAATCAACAACGCCTTCGTGTTTATCTTCTTCACCAATAGGAATCTGAACGCGAACTGCATTCTTGCTTAGTCTGTCCAAAATTGACTGGTACGATTTTTCAAAAGATGCACCGGTACGGTCTAGTTTGTTGATAAAACAAACACGTGGCACACGTCCTTCGTCGGCATAGCGCCAGTTTGTTTCTGATTGTGGCTCAACCCCAGCAACACCGTCAAAAACAACAACAGCACCGTCAAGAACACGCAAACTACGCTTCACCTCAACAGTGAAGTCGATGTGTCCTGGGGTATCAATAATATTAAAACGGAATCCTTTCGCTTTATCTCCACCTTCGTAGGTAGGAACCCAAAAACAAGTTGTGGCAGCAGAAGTGATTGTGATACCGCGCTCACGCTCCTGTTCCATCCAATCCATAACGGTATCCCCTTCGTGAACTTCACCAATCTTGTGTGATTTTCCAGTGTAGTAAAGCACGCGTTCAGTCGTGGTTGTTTTACCAGCATCAATGTGAGCAATAATTCCGAAGTTTCTTGTTTTTTCTAATGGGTAGTCGCGATTCATAAAAATTAATTAAATGATTAAATTAAGCACAAAAAATAAAAGGCCTTGACGGCATTAACCGCCATATTTACATATTTTGATTAAATTAACAACCCAAAAACAAAGCAAGCACGCCGAAGCGTGCTTGTAGTTTTTATTCATTTCTAGTCGCCAAGGCAGGCTAGAAATATTTAAGATCCATGAGGTTAATCCTGAACGTTGGCAAACCTCGCTTAATCAGTATTTCAGGCCTTTCTTGTTTAGCTAAAAAAATGGGCTTTTCCGAAAGGTCGACATAAAGAAAAAGATATTCAAAGCCCCTGTAGTCGTTTCGCAGAAGAACTCGAGCAATTACTTCCCCCGTAGAGACGAGGAAAAATTCTGCAACTTTTTTCTCGGGATTGAAACGTGTTTTCACAATGGCCCCTCGCTCAGACATACCCCTCGCGATGATGTCGAGGTACCACCGAAGATTGGCTTCGCGGTAACCACAACTTCCAGCCCAGGGGTCATTGGAAGTAAGCACGCGAAATGAGTTCCACAAAGGAATCAGGTGTCCAAACTTAAACGACCGCCACAAAGAACGCAAAAAATAAAACATGCTACCCCCTTTTCTGTTAATGAGTTAGCTAACAACTATCACTTAAACTTTCATAATTAGGATTTAATGTCAAACAAAACAACTCACCCCGCAATTTGCGGGGTGTTTAAGTGTGTGTCTTGGCACGTGAACTACAAGAACTGAATCGTGATTTCCGTGCCACACAACTCCACAGCGTCAATACCAACATGCTGACCGCTGAGGTTTTGAAATGAAAAATTACCTCCCATGCTTTCACCACTCACGACCACCTCAACCTCCGGACCGATGTTGTAACGCTTTTGAATTTCTTGAGGAATATTCCTCAGCAAAGCTCTGTTTCCCATGGTATGTCTCCAGTTTGTTTGGTTAGACTACAATAACTTTTTGCATAATACATTAATTAAGGAAATATGTCAAACAAAAGACTCGCTTTCGCGAGTCTTTTGTTTTCTTTTTCTACCAAGTGAAGTGAGCGCCACAGCCCCAATTTTGCAAAATGAATTGCTGGCGAGGCGCTTCGCCAAAAAAAGTAAGCGCTATTCGCGCGCACCTCGCAAAATGTCAGTTATGTTTTATTGTTTATTTAATATGTTACAAAAATATACTGGCAAAATTGGAGCTGGATGCTCCATTTTACAACTGTAATTTTAAAACCCACTTTCGTGGGCTTTAAAATTACCAGGTAAAATGGGCAAATGCCTTGTTTGCTTCCGCCATTTTGTGGGTATCGTCTCTTTTCTTAATAGCGACACCTTCATTTTTACTTGCTCCGATTAATTCGTCGGCTAGTTTTTCGTGCATTGGTCGTCCTTTTCCTGACTTCGCCGCATCAATCATCCATCGATATGCGAGCATCATGCGTCTTTCTGGTCTAACTTCGCGAGGAACCTGATAATTTGCCCCACCGATTCGGCGCGAACGAACTTCCATCACTGGGCTCGCGTTCTTGAGAGCTAGATCAAAAATCTCAAGCGGATTAGGGTTCTTTGTCTTTTCCTTAATAATATCAAAAGCTCCGTAAACAATCTTACGAGCAGTGTTTTTCTTTCCGCTTCCCATAACATAGTTTATAAACTTCTCTACTTTTGGAGAGTTGTATTGGAGGTCTGGTCCAGGGATATTTCGATTTTTAACTTTTTTTCTCATTTTTTATTTTTTTGCACCAGCCTTAGCTTTTTTAGCTCCATAAAGACTACGACTCTGCTTGCGGTTTTCAACACCTGTCGTATCGAGTACACCACGAACAATGTGGTATCGAACTCCAGTTAGGTCCTTAACACGACCACCACGAAGGACAACAACGGCGTGTTCCTGAAGATTGTGTTTGATTCCAGGAATATATGCAGTCACTTCCATTCCATTTGTAAGACGAACACGGGCGATTTTACGGAGAGCGGAGTTAGGTTTCTTTGGTGTCGTTGTTGTAACTTTTGTACAAACACCTCTCTTAAATGGAGAGTTGTAATAAATTGGACGATTCTGAATAGCATTAAAACCCTTGAGCAAAGCCACCGCTTTTGGTTTGCGGATGATTTTCTTTCGTCCTCGTTTTGCGAGCTGATTGATTGTTGGCATGAAAAAATTAAACTGCCTCAATGAGGCTTGTGGGGAAATACTACTATTCAACGGGTTTTAATGCAAGTCTTTTTATATTCCCCTTTGAAATGCGCGTATAATTTTCTGCTGAAAATTTACTATACTCGCGTCGCCACGCTCCGTAATGCATTTCAAAGGGGAATATTGGGGTTTATTTGAAAGAAAAACCAGTGTTTTTAAGGGTAAAATCGTTTATTTATACAAGAAAAAGCTAAAAACCCCACCGAACCTTGCGGCGGTGGGGTTTAAAAATCAAAGCCAAGCCTTATCAGCAAGTCTTTGTCGAAGCTATCCGGCTTATAGTGATGCTCAGAGATGATTACTGAGTGATCATTACCATATGCTCCTGTGAAGTAGTATCCGTACCCCGCGCGACAATAAAGTTCTCCCCAAATCAAACTATTGCGCTCGTTCGGGTCTCCACCATTCAAGACGAAGTGATATGAATACAGAGCTCCGGTTATTACTTCGTGGAAATCGCCGGCCTCAATTACAACCTGCAGTGGCTTGTCTACAATTGGTAAGCGAGAAACACTCTTTCTTCCCATAACCATCTCGCATAACTGCGAGTCTTTTTTGTAAATACACCTTGTTTTGTTATTGGGAAATGTCAGCGCCCTTTCTACCATTTGAAACGTAGGATTTGTCTTGTCGAGAGAGGCTAAAAATTCCTCAACCGACAAAACGGTTCTTGGTTGAGGAATCTCAACGGGGTTCATAAGCACCTCCTTTATTTATTTGAAGTTCAAAACTATATTCTTTATATAATAGTTATCAAACGAAAACAAACTTGTGTTAGTAAAAACTAACTAAAACGGGACTCCGACTATAAAACTGAACAAAAAACGAGCTACTGGGGCAATAAACTGCCAAAGGAAAAGAACAAAAACAACAAGAGCAATTGGCCAATAACGCTCTAGATTCTCTTGAATATATCCAAGTTTCACGGGCAAAATTGAGAAAAGAACCTTTGAACCATCAAGTGGTGGAATCGGAACCAGATTGAAAACTCCTAAAATTATATTAAGAAAGACAATCGAAGCAGAGAGGGAAAGAAAAGCGACACTATTTATCCCGAGCTCTGAAGAAAAGCGAATAATCAAACCGAAAACAATTGCGATTAAAAAGTTAGAAAGTGGACCAGCTCCCGCAACCATCAACTCACCCCATCTTTGATTTTTTAAATTATATGGATTATATGGCACTGGTTTTGCCCAACCAAAAAGAAAACCAGCCGAAAAATAAGAAAGGACTGGAATTAAAAAAGAGCCTATCGGGTCAAGGTGTTTTAAGGGGTTAAGAGTTAACCTGCCTGAAAAACGAGCGGTTCCATCACCTAAAATGTCTGCCACATACCCATGAGAAACTTCGTGAACAACGACCGACATAATTAAGGCCGCGATTGTGAAAATGAAGTCAATTTCTTGCATATATATGAAGCACATGATAGCATACGGCGACTAAATCTATGGCAAAAATTTGTCCAATTTGTGAGCGAGGAAGTTTGGTCGTAGGCGGATATTCAAACCGAATTCGCGCGACAAAATTCAACCCAACCGGGAAAGTACGAGCCCAGGTTAATTTGCAATGGGCAAAAATGACTGACGGGAAGCGCCAAAAAATATGTACCCGCTGTATGAAAGCAGGTAAACATCTCCTTCACCCATCTACTAAATAATCAAAATCCGCCGAAGTGGCGGATTTTTTCTTGCGAAACAAACTGGTTTGATGTAGTTTGAAAATAGACAACCTCAAAAGGAGTACTTCCAATGAAAATTGTTCTTCCTAAAGACCATGTTGGTCTTTCTGAATATGGAGATCTTCCCATATTCTTCCTTGCCGGACCCGTCTTAGGTGGTGGCGACTGGCAATACGCGATGTGTGGTGAAATCAGGAGTCAGATTGGCGATCGCGATTTCCTTGTCGCTATTCCTCAGCGCTACGGGCAAAATCATTTCCTGCGAAACTTCAGGGTATCCGGGAAAACTGGTGTTTACGAACGCCAACTCGACTGGGAGCGCCACTATCTTCACCTCGCGGGAACGCACGGGTGCATCATTTTTTGGCTACCCGAAGAAAGCGTGGAACATCCTCGCAACGACGGCCTGCCATATGCAATGGACACTCGTGGAGAGCTCGGAGAGTGGCGCGGGCAACTTATGTACAACCATTTCCTGCGAATCGTGATTGGCGGAGAAAAGAATTTTCCGGGGCTTGATGGAGTCGTGCGCAACTTCAAATCCGCAATACACCCCGACTTCCCAATCTACGGAAATATGCGGGAACTTGCCTCGGCGGCAATCACAAAAGCTTGTGTCAAATAGCTCTGTGCTCACAGCACAAAAAAACCCCAAGATAACATCAAAGGGTTTTTTAATTTAATTATGAGTAAGAGTTTCGCCGTTTGTTTTAAAGATTACTGTCCCTGAATCGTAAGTAGCAATCGTCGGAATATTATATTTTTTCAACAAATCAATTACTTCTTTATGTGGATGTCCGTATCTATTTTTCTTTGCAGTGGAGATAATCGCGTAATCTGGAGAAACATTCCCAATGAAAGATTCGCTGGAAGACGTTTTTGACCCATGGTGTCCGAGTTTTAAAACTGTCGCTTTTAAATTTTTACCATCCGTCGCGACAAGATACTTCTCTACTTTTTGTGGAGCATCGCCAGTCAACATAAACGATTCGTTACCATAATAAAGGATACCAACGACAGAAGTATCGTTGGTTTGGTCTTTTGCATGAATAGAAATTGGATAAAGAATACTGAAAAAAACTTCTGGTGAAAGTTCTATTGTTGTCCCTCTTCTTGCAACAACATTTTCCGCCCCGCTTTTTTCTTCATCCTTAATCGCTTTTTTAAATACCTCGTCCGTATCTGTTGTTGATGTTGCGCCGGTTGTCACAATATTTTTTACATCGTAGTTTCTTAAAACATCTATTAGACCACCGATATGATCTTTATCTGGATGAGTTGCTAGAACAACATCAATTGATCTTTCGTAAAACGGCATCAACTTTGAAAGCTCTCTAACAACGCTTCTGTCGGGCCCACCATCAACAAGCATTCTGTTCCCGTTTGGCGCTTCTATATAAATTGCATCTCCAACACCAACATCAAGAAAGGCAACGGTAAGAACTTTTGCGCGCCCTTCCTTTACAACAGCCGACCAAACAAAAACATTAATAACGAGAATTACTAAAATAAATAAAAATGCGTAATACTGCTTAAAATTATTTTTCATTTCCTCTTACCTTTCTGTGTATAAACAAAAAAACTATAACCATAATGACATAAAACAATAAGGTATAAATTCCAGAAATTATTCCAAGTGAAATCGTAGCAAACGATAGCCCTCCAAAAAAAGAAACTACGCTAATTAAATACGAAAGCAGGACGTGCGTAATAGCAAAAAGAGGAAGCGCAATTACCCCAACGACAAAACTAGCGAGAACTGAGATAAACCCAAAAATCATAATAAGTGGAATCACAGGAAGAACAAGAATATTTGCCGGCAGGGCCACGACCGAAAAAACGCCGACCAAATAAACCAAATAAGGTGTTACTGAAAGTTGGGCTGAAATAGTTGTTGCTAATAATTCGCGAAAATTGTAACGATTCGTTATAGACGAAAACAATAAAGAAAAAATTGGTGTTAGAAAAATTATTCCAAACGTCGCGAGGCACGAAAGTATAAACGAAGGATTTCCATAAATTTCTGGGTTCTGAAAAAGCATGAGCGCTATCGCTACAAAAAGTGCTCTTCCGGCATCATACGGTCTTCCTAAAATTAGTCCTGAAAGTGCGACGATAGCCATGATTGCAGAGCGAACGGCCGGTGGCTCTACTCCAACCATTGCGACAAATAAAACAATTCCAATAATTGAAAAAAGGATACTAATTAGTTTTGGTAAAAACGAAGTCATAAACAAGAGTGCAATGACAACAAGCGCGATATTATAACCAGACAACACAGCAATATGAATTGTTGATGTGTTTTTAAGATTTGTCGTTAACGGCTCTCCAAGTGAATCATTTGCTCCAAATAAAATTCCATTTAGAAGACTAGCTTCTGGCTCACCGAAAATTGCTTTTGTTTTTTCCTCAAAAGCTGTTTTTAAGGAAACAAGTTTACCGATAATCCCCGTGCTTTTATTTCCCCCTAACACACTTATCTTTGGATAAAGCATCACGTAATGCGCTCCGCGTGTGGCGAGATATGCACTGTAATCAAAAACATCCCCTCGTTCTGTAACAAAACTTTTTGGTTCAGTAATCGTTCCGGAAATTCTTATTTCATCGCCATAGAAAACTGTAGTCTCTCGAGAAGCTACCACAGAAATAATTCCTTCAATATTCTTACTCCCTTCATTACTTTTCACCCCGCTTAATGAAACAAAAAATTTTGTTGTTTGTTCTCCGTGTGAAACACCTCCAACAACCATGCCACTAAACTCGTGCGGGGTACCAACAAGTGTCGAGAGTTCATTTTTAATTGAATTATATTTGTACTCTGAGTAATCGGCGCGTATTGCGCCGAAGGAAACGCAAAGAAAAAATATTGCCAAAGAATGAAAAAGGAGTTTCCTTTCAAAAAAATATCTCGTTATTGAAAATGCGATTGATAAAATCAAGAACAAAAATATAAAAGAACCACCGAATCGTAAATATGATTCAGTAACAATACCGACAATTAAACCAAAAAATATCGCAAAAAATAGAATATTTCTCACCTTTTCATAATACAGTAGAGACATATACAAAAACAAAAGCTTGTGAAAGAATATCAACAGATAATTCTTTTGGAAGGAACTTTTGTGAAAATTGAAATTGGTGGAAAGGTCTTGGTCAATAGGACCAAATACGAGCATTACGCAAAATTTTTTCACCCAGCGATGTCTGAAAAAAACGACAATGAGAGTGCCGTACTAGAATTACAGTTAAGCGCTCGCGGGGTCTCTCGTGTACCGGGAACACGTTATTCTGTTTTTCCGGATTCTCCATACTTAGTCGACGTCGTCTTCGCAATCACAGAAGGCAATGTTTCGATTGAGCAGTTTGAGAAAGAGCTTCGCGGAAAAATTGAGGTGGATAAATTTGATTATCGATATGCGAATCTTTGCGAAATACTTGCATATTGCGACATCAAAACTTCCTGGCACAAAGACACCTTTTTAGTGCCTGGAACTTTCTACCAAGACGAGAATTTATATCGTCACGCAATCAGATGTTCAGTTCTGAAAATGCCGATGCTTGACCCAAAGATAGTAATTGAAATTAAATCTTGGTTCCCTCAAACAAAGATCGGTAACGGAAGAAGGATTCCTTTGATAAGGACGGGAAAAGAGAGGAGGAAATGAAAACGACTTGCGCTCATCGCAAGTCGTTTAT
Organism: Candidatus Paceibacterota bacterium; assembly: GCA_041661305.1. Lineage (NCBI taxonomy): Bacteria > Bacillati > Minisyncoccota > Minisyncoccota bacterium. The sequence continues at coordinate 62,688 of JBAZUR010000002.1, read as the reverse complement.
TTTTTTACTTCACTCCCCACTCTTTCGCAATAGAGATTTCATCCTCTTTAGAAAATGCTTTTTTAAATTTTGTTTTTGGAACACCCTTCACCCTCTTCTCGCACTCTGCCCAAGTTGCGTGGCGCATGAGCTTGCCATTCACTAACGATAAATATGAGTATGCCTTTGCACTAGAACTTTTCTTTTTTGATTTTGTTTTTTCCCGTGACACAGACTTTGTCACACTAACTTTCGTATTCAAAATATCATATGGGTATTTTGAAATTGGACCTGTAAAAAATTTTTCTTTTTTCCAGCTTTGTTCTTTTGCGCACATCGTGGCCAAAAAATCAGCTCGCTCGTTACCAGCAATTCCAACATGGCCCTTCACGTGCTTCCACTCAATTTTTTTACCTTTGACTATTTTTGAAAGTTTCACCCACAAATCTTTGTTCAAAATTTCTTTTTTATTAGTACCTATCCAATTTTTCTTTTCCCAATTATGAATCCATTTAGTGATTCCATTTATTACATAACTTGAATCTGTATGGAGAATCAACTTCTGATCATCGTCCTTTATTGTGTTAGAAAAATTTAACGCTTCGATCGCACCGGTTAACTCCATTCTATTGTTGGTTGTATGTTTATCTCCACCACCGAGTTCAACTACTTTTGAACTATTTTCGTACACAACAACAGCACCCCAACCACCTGGGCCGGGATTTCCAAGAGAGCTTCCGTCAGCAAAGATAATAAGATTATTTTTCATACAGCTATTCTAACTTTTTGCCACAACATCAACAATCCGCAAACGTAATTTATCGACACCTCGATACATCGATTTTTCAAATGTTGCCACCATGTCAACCGGAGTCCCCGCCTCAACTAAAGTGCCAAAATCTTTTGCCGTTTTAAAAAAACCTATCGCTGAAACCAAATCTCCTTTTTCTGTTTTGAAAATAATTTCCAAGTGGTTACGTCCTTTTCCAAAAGCTTTCACTTCTTCTGGAACAACTCCACGAAAAATAAAGGTTGGTTTATGGTTGCCAACACCAAAAGGTGCCAACTTTTCAATATGTTTATAATTTTCGCGGGTAACTTGATTAAGTGTTAGCTCCGCGTCAACTTCTATCGCCCCCGTATCTTTTTCTTTTTTAGGTAAGTTAAGGTACGCCTTAACAAGTGCATCTTCTAAAAAATGAATCGCCTCGTGTGAAACCGAAAACCCACCCGAAAACTCGTGACCTCCAACGTCTAAAAATGTTCCATCTGGAACATTAACCATAAGTTCAACTAAATTAATCGTGCCGTCAGATCGACACGAACCCTTAAGGTGGGTGTTATTTTCATCAGACCCCCAAACAAAAACAGGTCTGTCGTATTCTTCAACCAATCGCGTTGCCACAAGACCCGCAACCCCAGGTTTCCAAGAAGGACTTCCGATTACAATAATTTCCCTCAGCTCTCTTTTCTCCATCGTTTGTTTAACCTCCTTCATAATCGAAAGAACCATCCCCTTTCTTCCTTCGTTTATGTTCTGCAAATGACTAGAGAGTTCATCAGCAGTTGTTTCATCATTTGTAGAAAGAAGACGAAATGCTTCAAACGGAACATCAAGCCGTGAAGCGGCGTTTATTCTCGGAGCAATCATAAAAGCAATGTCGTCTTCGGTAATGTGTCGTTGATCCATAAACATTTTTCGTAAAAGTTTTTGGAATCCTGGTCGACGTGATTTTCTCAAAACAGAAATTCCAAAATGAGCCAAAGCTCGATTTTCTTTTTGAAGTGGGACCATGTCGGCAATGGTTGAAAGACCCGCCATATCAAGCAACCATTTTTCCCATCCAGTTGGTACCCCCCATTTTTCGCGCCCTAAAGACAAAAGAGCTTGAACTAATTTGAATGCAACCCCCGCACCACAGAGCATGTTGTCGGGATAGGTATCACCTTCTTGTTTTGAATTAATAATTGCATAAGCATTTGGAAGTATCGCTTGTGGCAAATGATGGTCGGTAATAATTACATCAATACCAAGTTCATTCGCCAAAGCAACTTCTTGAACATCAGTTATTCCACAATCGACGGTAACAACGAGTGCTGTGCCATCTTTGGCAAATTGCTCTATCGCTCCACGATTTAATCCATAACCTTCAATATTTCGATGTGGGATATAATTTAAAAAATTTTTATAGCCAATCTTTTTAAAAAAATCATGAAGAATAACCGAGCCGGGAATTCCATCACAATCATAATCTCCATAAACAACTATTCTTTCCTCTTCTTCGATAGCTCTCATAATACGCTCCACTCCACGTTCCATGTTTAAAATTAGAAAAGGGTCATTGGTGTCGCGCTCGTAATCCGGATTTAAAAACCTCTCAGCTTCATCTGCTTCTTTTATTCCACGATGATATAAAAGTTTTGCCAAAAATTCTCCATATTGGGCAAGCTTTTCTCGAGCACCATCTGGTATTTCGCTTTTTATTTTATAGGTTTCTTTCATTAAGGTCCCTCATTTTACCACACACAATTTTAAGCCTCTACTTTGAAAATTAGCTTAAATTACATACAATCAATTCATGAACAACGAAACATCCATCGAAGAAAAAAATTGTCTTTTTTGTAAAATAATTGCTGGAGAAATTCCAGCCGAAAAAGTCTACGAGGATGAACACTCTTTGGCATTTTTAGATATTAATCCAATAAACATCGGGCACACACTTTTAATACCGAAAAAACATACTCAAAATATTTTTGATACACCAAGTGAAACTCTTCAAAATATAGTGTCGGCACTAAAAATAGTCTCTAGTGCTGTTAAAAATGGAGTTAACGCTGACGGCCTAAATATCATAAACAATAATGGCGGACCAGCAGGTCAACTTGTCTACCACCTACACCTTCATTTAGTTCCCCGATTTACTGGAGATGGTTTCACTCATTGGCATGGCAAAAATTATAACGAGGGAGAAATGTCTGCGACTGCAGAAAAAATCAAAAAGATTATTTTAGATAATTAGCGAGTTAGGGCTTTTATCCCAGGCAGAGTTTCGTTAATCAAAAAATCGAGCATCGCCCCGCCACCAGTCGAAACAAATGAGAATTTTTTCTCAAGTTTTAATTTAGAAACAAGAGCCGAAGTATCACCTCCGCCAATAATAGTTTCGCATTTTGCTTTTGCGAGAATTTTTAAAAGCTTTTCTGTCCCAGCACCAAATCCATCTTGATAAACACCAAGTGGTCCATTCACAATAACGGTTTTTGATTTATCAATCATGTTTTCAAGAATAAAAAGTGATTCTGGGCCATTATCAACGATGTATTCATTCTTTAAAACCTCATCCGCCCACTTAACTTCCCCACTTCTCACAACAACATCAACCGGTAAAAATACTTTTTTATTTTTTAAAAGTGGGCTTAGTGCTTTTGTGTTTTTATCGGCAAGAGATTTCCCTATTTCGTAACCTTCTTCCTTAAAAAAACTATTGGCTAGTGCGCCTCCAACAAAAATATTTGAAGCTTTCGGCAAATATTTTTTTATGAGTGGAAGTTTGGTTTCTGATTTGGCGCCACTAACAACCATAAGAAGTGGCTGTTTTGGTTTAATAGCACGAGAAAGATTAGAAACTTCTTCAGCAAAAAGAAAACCCGCAAAAGAAGGTAAGAGTTTTGGTACTGAAACAATTGACGCATGCTTTCTATGAGAGACTGAAAACGCTTCGTTTATATAAATATCTCCAAATCTCGCAAGCTTCTTTGCGAAAGATAGTTCGTTTTTTTCTTCCCCTTTCTCGCGTCTCAAGTTCTCTAAAACAAGAATACTCCCGTCTGCCATTCTTTTGATTGATTCCTCGGCAACGCTTCCACAAACATCAGGGACAAACCCCGCTTTAATAAATTTATTTAAATGCAAAACCGCAACTTTAATTGTATCTTCGGGTTTCTCTCGGTGGCTAAGTACAACAACTCGTGCTCCGTTTTTCACTAAAAATTGCAAAGTTGGAAGTGCTCTCCGTATTCGAAAATCATTAACCACCATCCCTTTTTCTATTGGCTCATTTAAATCAAGGCGTATTAAAACACGCTTTCCTTTTAACTTTAAATTTTTAGGTAGTGTTGATAAACGCATATTCTATTTCATTGAAGCTGCTTCTTCGGTAAGAGTGATTATATCCGCAAATTTTTTAATATCTAAACTATCTCTTCCTACAAGTAGACCACTCAAACCACCACCGTAAAAAAACTCTCCTGCATTTTCTTTGTTTACCGAACCCCCATATAAAATTCGTACAGACAAGGCCGCTGTTTGTCCAAACAAATCAGCAAGTGTTCTTTTTATATATATAACCATTTCGGAAAGATCTTCTGCGCTAATTGCCTTAAGGGCCTTGTTACCTACTGCCCAAACAGGCTCATAAGCAATGACAATATCTTTTAAATCTTTCCTTTTAATTCCAGCTAAAGAATGCTCGATTTCTTTTTTCATAAAAGCTAAGTAATACCCGTGAGCATCGCGTGTTTTTTCCCCAACGCAAACAATTGGAGTCACGTTATTTTTCAAACAAACTTTTATTTTTTTATTTACTAGTTCATCTGTCTCGCCAAGCTCCCGCCTTTCAGAATGACCAAGAATTACATACTTAACCCCAATCCTTTTCAACATATCCACGGAAATTGAACCTGTATAAGCCCCTTTTGGTTCATAAAAAGCATCTTGTGCCCCAATAGAAACCTTGGTTTTCTTTGAAGCCTCAGCTACAGCGGAAATAAAAAGTATTGGTGGACAAACAACAACTTCTGTTTTTTTAATATTTTTAGAAAACTTAACAATCCCACTAGCAATCCGCTTAGCTTCTTCTGCTGTTTCGGGATTCATCTTCCAATTACCAACAATTAGTTTTTTCATTCACCTAATTGTAGCACACGGTTGTTGTCCGCTAAAAATATTTTTATTGAGCTTCTTTCCAACCCTTAATTGTCCACGAACCAGATGGTCCGCTTGAAAAAAGAAGTGAAGCAAGTCCTGTTTCGTAAGTTACAGACGCTGTATTTTTTGCGTGAACCCTAAAGGCAGTAACCTCTTTCAAACTTGCACTGTTATTAAGTTGTATCTCTCCGTGCCCAGCATAAACTAAAAGTGCTCCGCCGGCGGTATTTTGTATATTAATTGCCACATTTTCCCCTTTTGGCGCACCCAACTCAGCTGCATTATTTTGAGATAGCAAAAGTACGTACGAGCCACTCTGCCCTGAACCCTGAAACGTATTTGAGTTGGCAATATCTATTTGACTAGAGGTTATTCTGTTGCTCGGATTATCTGCTATCACCACCACACTTTTAGCCCCAAGAGCTGAAGCCACCTTAATAATTGCACTATTAGTAAAAGATATATTCCCAGTAACCCAAACAGGTCCATTAAGCGTTATAACTGGACTACCAGAAATTTCTACATCACAAGTAATTTTTACGGGGCCTAGCGTTTTATTACTGGTGATTTTGTACGGACATGGAGAACTAATCATGCCACCTGCCACCGCTTCCTGCTCCCAAGACTCAACAACTGTATCAGGAATTGGCATAGGAACATCGGCTTGATCAGGACTTCCTGGGTATTTTGTTCCGGTAACTGTCGTGTTCGTAATATTTTGATAATAAGCGTTTTTTCCAACAAGAGAATCACTAATTGAGTGTGCGTAAACATTTCCTGTTGCGTTTACGCCAATAATACGGCCGGTTGCCCCAGAAGAAATAACATCCCCTTCAATTAAGTTACTGTTCTCCCCTTCAATTTTTCCACCAGAATAAACATTGCCAATTATTTTTGAACTATTTTCAAGTTCAAAGCCACCATTTCCAACCTGCAATCCGTAATTAAAAGAAATTCCATTTGAAACAATCAAACCAGCGCTTATGTTACGAATCCTTCTAAAACTATCTCCCGACGAAAAAAGAGATTTTTCACTACTACCAATTGGAGTAATTATCGTTGTAGCCGTAGAACTTGCAACAACCAAAGTTTCTGTCGCCCCAACTTGCATTCCTTTTTTCAAACGATAAATAACGTCCTCAATACCTGACTCAGACGTAGCATAACTTTGTCCTGACTGTATGAAATTTTCAGCAACAGCTGATTGTTTTAGTGTTGGAGAAACTACTCCGTAAATAATCGACATTCCAATGGAAAGGAGGAAAACCACTACAGTAAGTACCGCCTGCCCTCTTTGATCTTTAAAATTAATTCTTTTTTCCATTTTTATATTTTATTAGGACTTACTCAAATGGATGCAGTTCGAGGAGTTCAAGGAGAATGGATTGATGTGTATTAAGTATACACTGAACGACATTTTCCGCAGAATGACAAAGAAATGCGCCATTTGTGTATGTCCTATTTATATTAATAAGTTCTAACTGTCGCAGTTCCATAAAACCTTTCGATTATTTTGGTTTTTTCTGTGCTGTCACGGATTGTCATTTCAACAGATACGGCAGTACTCTTAGTTGTTGTTGCTACGTTAAAAACTAAATTGGAAATATCGGTACCTGTTGCGATTAAAACACCTTGGTCAATACCATTTTCAAATTTGTGAAGCGCGTTTGAATTCCCTAAAGAAAATTCAACAGTAGTTGTTGGCGACCCTTCTGGCATAATCAAAACTAATTTACCAGGACTTGTTTTTAAAACACTCAAAGGAGAAACACTTTCCGCACTTCTTATTTCTTTTGTTATCTGGTCAATGGAAACAACCGCGCTTGTTCCAATCGCTCGCGATGTTTTCATAGAAACAAAAGCTTTTGCCAACAACAAAAGAGAATTGATGACTAAAACAGAAATAATACTGAGAGCAAAAAGATACCCCAGCATTTCCGCCAAAGTATATCCTCCAGAATTATTTTTTTTCCCTATTTTCATATCAATCGCTAAAAATATCAGTTAAGTAAAATATGGTTTGTTTTGTTGTTGTACTAAAACGATCTTTGAACGAAACTGAAACTGTAATTTTTTTTGTACCACTATCATAGCTTCCATTTTCAGAAATTTTACCGTCGGGCCCACGGGAAACATCTTCAATCTTAAAAATTCTCAAAAAAGTTCCGTCAATCATTTGAGGAGATGTTGTTGCTATCCAACCGGTTGTCGTTGTTGCTAAGTAATAAACAGTTGAAGTGGAAAGTCCGCCAATATTATTCCACGCGTTATCTCGCATAAAGCGTAACACCTCACTCCCCTCGTCTAAAACAAACTTACTTTTAATATCTGCGATCGTTCGGCGATTTAAATCAAGAGCTCCTCTTGCCGCTGACATAATCGCAAATAGAGAAGTAGAAATTATTGCTATTCCAATAACAACCTCAATCAAACCAAAGCCATTCATTTTTTTAAAATTTCTTGTCATTTTTTATTTTCGATACGCAATCCCGATTGGTTCAACAATAATCACAAAGTTTTTATCTTCATTTGCCGACAAAGACACTGTTATCTGTCCTGAAGCGCTTCCTTTTCCTGTAATTTTTTCAAAAACAATTTCGGTTGATGATGAGGTTAGTCCACTTGAGGAGACGGAAATTGCGTTACTCAAAACAGTCGTTGTGTTGCTTGCGCTAGAAGCTGAGTACTGACTCCCCTCAAACATAACAATACTTTTTTCTTCAAAGTGCACTCCGTACTGTATTGCCTCCACAGAAGAAATAGCCCGTGAACGAGCCTCGCCTAATGTTGCAACAATTACGTCAGTAGTGCTTTGAAGAGCTTGAACATCTCTGTAGTTAGACAATCCTCCCCAAACAATACTCCCGATAAGTGCCATAACAGCGATTACGACAAGGAGTTCTGTTAAGGTAAATCCTTTTTTGTTCTTCTTTAATTGTTGTGTGAATATTTTCATTAACAAAATTTAAACTCGAAACCACGTCTTAATCTTCCCCTTAAATTCCTGACATAACGGAATACATCGGTGTAATCATAGAAACTGCAAAGAAACCAACAGCTGCTCCAATCACAATCATTAGAAGTGGCTCTATTATTGTAGACAAATCTTTTGTAGCAGCCTCAACCTCTTCTTCATAAAAAACAGCTACGTTCATAAGCATCTCCGCAAGCTTTCCTGTCTCCTCTCCAACCTCAATCATTTCTCCCACAATAACTGGATAAAGATTGGAGTGACTTTTAAAAACAGAGGATAGAGTTGCTCCTTTTTCTACTTTTTCCCCGGCTTCAACAAGCACCGCCTTAAAGTAAACATTTTGCATAACATCTGCAGCAATTGAAATTGCTTGTTGAACAGGGACCCCGGAAGAAAAGAGTGACGATAGTGTTCTCGCTGCTCTGGCCGAATTAAATTCTTGAACAATTGTTCCAATAACAGGAAATTTCATCGCGATAAAACTCACAACTATTCCTCCACGTCGTGATTTTATCGCAAAGTAAGCTGCCATAATGAAACCAGCTAACCCTAGAATAAACGTAGTAGTGTGATTAACCAGAAAAGAACTAATATTAATTATAAACTGAGTGCTTCCAGGAAGCTCGACATGTAAATCGGCAAATGTTTTCGTAATAGTAGGAACAACATAGATAAGCATCAAGATAGCAATTCCAAAAATCGCAATTAGGATTATCGCTGGATAAGTAAGAGCTCCTCTTACTTTTCTATTTATTGTATAAGTTCGATCCAACTGCTCACCAACAGAACGCAAAGCTTGTGGCAAACTACCAGACTCTTCTCCTGCTTTAACCATAGATACAAAAAGGTTAGAGAAAATTGCTGGGAACTTTTTCATTCCATCACTCAATCCCATTCCAGAATTAATATCCTCAAGTAAGCTATCTAAGGCAATCTTAAACTTATAATTTTTTGTTTGCTTCCCCAAAATACTCAGTGATCTTGCGAGTGGTAGCCCAGCCGAAAGCATCACGGAAAGATTTCTTGTAAAAATAATCTTGTCATGAAGCTTCACAAAAACAAACATGTTATTAAGGGTCGTAATATCAAAAAACGCCAACTTTTTTTCTTCCCTAACAAAAACCAAAGTTTGTTTCCGTTCGCGTAAAATACCCTCCAATGAAATCTGATCAGGAGCTTCTAAATAGCCGTTTTCAATTACGCCTTTCTCAGTTTTTGCTTTATAAAAAAATCTCATTATTTAAATTATTCCGAGACGACACGCAAAACCTCTTCAATCGTTGTAACACCCTGTGCCGCAAAAAATATTCCGTCCTCAAGCATTGTCATCATTCCCTCCTTTTTTGCCTGCGATTCAATTTCGTCCGAAGTCGCGCCTTTTAAGATAAGTTCTTTAATCGTCGGGGTCACCTTAAGCACTTCGTGTATTCCGATTCGCCCCTTGTACCCTTCTTCACATTCTGCCGACTTCATTGGTTTATAAAAAGATACCTTATCCCAACCATCTTTCGGTCCAATAATTTTTTCCTCACGTAAAAACTTAAGCATTCGCTCAAGGTCAACCAACTTCCCTAAATTACGTAACTCCAAATCAGAAAGATTGTATTTTTCTTTTTGGGAACAAAGTCTGCGGACCAATCGCTGAGCTAAAACAACATCGAGGGTCGATGTCAGAAGAAACGGCTCTACTCCCATCTCAAGTAAACGTGGCATGGCTCCAGCTGCGGAGTTGGTGTGGAGTGTCGAGAGGACAAGGTGTCCGGTTAAAGCTGCATTAATGGCGAGTGAGGCTGTTTCGTTGTCTCGAATTTCCCCCACCATAATGATGTCTGGGTCTTGTCGAACGAGGGAACGTAAACCATTTGCAAAAGTGAGACCAATTTCTGGCTTAACTTGCGTCTGATTAATACGCTTCATTTGATATTCAATTGGATCTTCGACTGTTGAGATATTTACATCTGGGGTATTAACAATATCCAAAATTGTATACAGAGTTGTTGTTTTTCCAGAACCAGTAGGTCCTGTCGCCAAAATCATTCCAACTGTTTGTCGTGTAGCAGAATGAATCTGCTCAAGTCCGTCGCCATGAAAACCAAGTCCTTCAAGTGTAAAACCGGAAACAGACTCTTTCAAAAGGCGCATGACTGTCTTTTCACCAAAATAAGTTGGCAGTGTTGAAACACGAAAAGAAACATTCTGGTCGCTTAAATTTATTTTAAATCGTCCGTCTTGGGGAAGACGTTTTTCGTCCAGCTTTAGATTTGAAAGAACTTTTATACGCGCAACAATTCCAGGTCCTGCTGTTTTTGGTAAAACCATTGCGTCGCGTAAAATTCCGTCCACACGATAACGCACCAAAAGCTGACCATCTTGAGGCTCGATATGGATATCGGAAGCATCTTGAATAATGGCGTGATTTAAAAGCGTGTCGACAATACGCACAACAGGCAAATCTTCAGCAAGCTTTTTTAATTCTTTTTCCGAAATATCTTCACCACCATCCTCTGCAATAAGCTTTAGAGTACTCGCCTCTTTTTGAATAATGTCATCAAACTCCGCCTTAAGACTTTTTTGATACTGAAGAAGTACTCCTTTAATAGACTCTGTATCTGTTAGGCGTGGCAAAATTTTTAATCCTGTTTTCTTTTTAATAAACTCTATTGCCTCAAGGTCATCAGCATCAAGCATAGCGACCTCGAGTTCTGTCGCAGTTTTTTTATAAGAAACAATATTATGATGCCTTGCTACTGGTTCAGGGATTAAAGAAAGAACTGAGAACTCTATTTTTTCTCCCTTCAAACTTATATATGGTATTCCGAGGATGTATGCTTCTGTTCTTTTTAAATCATTTTCTGATATTTTTCCCTCAGAAAGAAGTGCGTCACTAAGTGACTGTCCTTTTTTCTTAAATTTTTTCTCAATGGCCTCCATGTCCGCACGCGAAACAAGACCAGAATCAAGAATAAATTTTTTTAATTGTGCTTCGTCAAGGTTCATTGAAGAATGTTCTTTAAATTATAGCAAGATTTAACGAAAACGTGTGTGCATTTCCTCTTTGAAAAATTTATACAAAAAAAATACCCCTCAGTGTTGATTCAAAAAAGAACCACTAACTTCTGGGGTATTCTAACCACATCCTTCTTTATATAAATGAAGGAAGTATTCTGGGTCGATACTATTACCGCTTTTCCATTTTACGTAAGCTGGACTATCTGGACACCGCTTTATTAAATACTCCCTTCCAGAAAAATCCTGAACTCCTTCTATTGGATGTACGCAACGCATTGCTATTCTTCCCTCTTCAGTTTTCTTAATCACGCAACTCCAAGCGTCGAAAGAAATTAGCAACGTGTTTGACTTAACAGTAAAAGGAATTTTGCCAACAATTCCATCGGGACCCTCAACGCCGGTCCAAGGTGGTAATGCAAACGCAGAAACTCCGACCACCATCATAACGACAGAAACAAAGAACTTAATCATCAATATCACTCCTTTGTAGAGGGGCTTGAATCACCAGAGCATAAGATACACCAAATTTGCTTTTTTTGGAAAAACTGGTATCATTCAACAAGTAACAAGTCCGTCAAAAACGGGCATTTTTTTATCAAAAAATTTAAAGAATTATCTACTATATGATGGATTTAAAGGTTTTAAAATCAGCTCTCGAGCAACTTGAGGAAGAGCGTAAAATTCCAAGAGAGAAAATAATAGACGCTATTGAACAAGCCCTTGCTGCGGCTTATCGTCGTGATTACGGGAAAAAAGGCCAGATTGTTCGGGCTCATTTTGACTTGGACACTGGTTCAACAGATTTTCTCCAGGTAAAAATAATTGCCGACGAAACAACTGTTAAAGACCCTATTCCAGAAGATGCTTCAGAGGAAGAGAAAATAAAGGATTCTGAAGACATCCGCGAGCGCTATAATCCTGAGCACCATATTTTCCTTGAAGATGCTAAGAAAATAAAAAAGGATGCTGTTTTGGGCGAAGAGATAGTGTTTCCTCTTGAAACAAAAGATGATTACGGCCGAATCGCCGCACAAAGCGCCAAGCAAGTTATCATTCAGCGCATTAGAGAAGCTGAAAAATTCTCTGTTTTGGAGGAGTACTCAGACAAGCAAGGAACAATTATCTCTGGAATCGTTCAGAGAATAGAGCGCGGAAACGCTTTCTTAGACCTCGGAAGAACAACGGCTATTTTACCAATGGAAGAACAAATCCCTGGTGAATTTTATCGCCGTGGCGAACGTATTCGAGCTTACTTATATGCAGTTGAGGAAACACCTCGTGGAATTAACATAAAACTATCACGTACCCACCCTCGTTTTATTGAAGAACTCTTTAAATTAGAGTCTCCAGAAATTGCCAACGACGTTGTTTTGATCAAAGCTGTTGCTCGCGAAGCTGGCTCACGCTCAAAAATTGCAGTTTCTTCGACAGACCAGCACGTAGATCCTATTGGAGCCTGTGTTGGACAACGTGGAGTTCGTGTATCAACTGTTATTCAAGAACTTTCTGGAGAAAAAATAGACATTATTGAATGGTCAGAAGACCCAAAGCGCTTTGTTGCTGATGCTTTGTCCCCAGCACGAGTTACTAGTGTTCTAATCGACGAAACAGAGCGCCAAGCACGCGTTGAAGTTTCGGAGGATCAATTGTCGCTTGCTATCGGTAAGGGTGGTCAAAATGTCCGCCTCGCAAACAAACTAACCGGCTGGAGAATAGATATTGTTAGTACTAAGGGAGAAGAAATCTTAAAAACAGACGGTGATGTTATCGAAATGTCCGACGATGCAAAAGCTGAATTTGGCGCACCAGAAAACATTCCAGGAGAAGAAGAACCACTAAAAGAGGTGTTAGAATAAAGGATTCTCGCTCAACAAAATAAAACCTTAAAAATAACCTTTAAAAACATGAACATTTGGCATGACGTAAAACCTGGGACAAAAGAACATATGAACGTGGTTGTTGAAATCCCAAAACTTTCTCGCGTTAAATATGAGCTCGACAAAGAAACAGGACTGATTAAATTTGATCGCGTTCTGTATTCCCCAATGCACTATCCGGCAAATTATGGATTTGTTCCAAATACTCTTTGGGATGATGGAGACCCACTCGACGTTTTGGTTATCGCTCATGAAGCTTTTATTCCAGGGTGTCTTGTAAAGGCTCGCCCGTTAGGCGTTTTGCCTATGAACGACGGTGGTGATGATGACGCAAAAATACTCGCTGTTCCAGCAGATGACCCAAGATTTGCAAATACACTCAATATCGACAGCATCGAACCGCACCTACTCGAAGAAATAAAACACTTTTTTACTGTTTATAAAGAATTGCAGAATAAAAAAGTAACTGTTGGTGACTGGCAAGACAAAAACAAAGCAATGGAAGCTTTTGATCGTTCGGTTGAATTGTATCAAGAAAAATACGGCAAAATAGAGTAATTCTAGAGATTAATACTTTTCCACAAAAAAGAGCTATCACTAAGATAGCTCTTTTTTGCTATACTTAACGACAATCGATTTCATTGTTAATTATTAATAATATTTACATTTTATGAATAAAAAAATTATTTCCGTATTAGCGTTCAGTTTAGTTTTTGTTTCAGTAGCTTTTGCTGAGGAAACAACTGCTGTACCAGCAGTCACATCTGTTTCAGCTGTTTCAACGACACAACCATCTGAAACGCCAGACTCAATTAAAGCTAAGCAGGCCGCTTTTGAAGAATTAAAAAGAGCACAAGAAGCAAAACGTGAGGCATTAAAAAAACAGCAGGAAAATGCACGAGAAACATTTAAGGATGCGCAAGAAAATGCACGCGAACAGGCCAAAGATTCTCGTCAAAATATTCGCACAATTTTAGGAACCTCAAGTCCATCTCAAGCCACAAAAGAAGAGCTGGAGAGAATTAGAGAGGCAAGAAAAGATGCGTATGAAAATGCACGTGAAGCAAAAAAAGATGCGTATGAAAATGCAAAAGAAGCCTTTGAAAAAGCACGGGAACAAGCCAAAGGCGTCCATGATGGAATAAAAAACATTAGAGAGGGTCTTAAAAAAGCCACATCAACTGTTGCAAGAAAAGAAGCTAACAATAATTTGGCCGAGAAAAGAGTTGAGCTTAGTCGTGGTTATTTTGAAACAAGAATAAATAGCCTAAACGCTCGAATCGAAGCTATCACAAGAGCTGAGAGTACTCTCGAACGCGTCTTGGTTAATTTTGAAAAGAACGGAATAAACACAACAGACGCAAGAGCACTCTTCTCTGTCGCCCAAAGTAAAATCGATATTGCTACTCAAAAAGTAACATCAACAAAAACGTTGGCTTCTTCACTTTCTGGAACAGTGACAAAGGAAAGTATCAAGTCCGCTACAGAACAATTGAAGAAATCTGCTGATGAAGCAGGTAACGCAATTGAGGAGACCAGAAAAGACTTAAGTATCAACGTAATACCAGCAGTTAGAAAACTATCTCCTCAAAAACAGAGTGCGCCAGTCGCGACAACAACCTCTGCAACCGCAACAACAACCCAAACACAATAAAACTTAAGTAGCCTTTATTAATAAAAAAACAAAAACATGGACCCAGTAAATGAAATAAACCAGATTAGCCAAGAAATGAATCCAGCCCCAATCACTCCAGCTCCAGAAGAGAAGGCTGGAGTTGGCGGAATAATCGCAATTATCATTATCGTATTAGTTCTCGCCGTTGGAGGATATTATGTTTGGCAATCTAGTGGTATTACACCTACTCCTTCTATACCAACAGAAAATACTGCCACGCTTCCGACAGAAGATGTTACTCAAGCTGAAGCAGATTTGCAGTCTCTTGATTCTCTCGCTAGTACAAGCGCTGAGGTTAAAGGGATAGAAGCTGAGTTGCTACAATAATAATATTTTTACAAGTTGTTTTAAAAAATCCGACGATACTATCGTCGGATTTTTGTTTTGACTTTAGGTACCATTTTCGGGTAGGATGCTCGCTATGAAATCAACAATAAATAAACTAAAAAAATCAGAAATTGAAATCGAGGTCGAAATACCTTCCGATGTTTTCGAGTCTTTTAGAAAGAAGGCGGTTCAATCCTTAGCAGACCAAGTAGACATTCCAGGCTTTCGAAAAGGTAAAGCAGGAGAAACAAACATTATTCAAAAAATGGGCGAAATGAGTGTTCTTGAGGAAATGGCTGAATTTGCAATAAAAGATGCTTATCCAAAAATCATAACTGAACATAAAATTGATCCAATTGGCCGACCAGAGGTTTCCATTACCAAAATCGCCAAAGGTAATCCCCTTTCCTTTAAGTTAAAAACGGCCGTTTTCCCAGAAGTTAAGCTTCCTGACTATAAATCAATCGCCAAAAAAGAATTAGCTAAGGATGAACTTATTTCCGTAACCGAGGAAGAAGTTGAAAACACTATAAAAGAAATACAAAAATCGCGTACGCCAAAAATTGAGGTTAACGAAGGAGACGCCGAGGTAGAACCGGTACTTCCAGAAATAACAGATGATTTTGTAAAAACTTTAGGCAAATTTGAAAATGTTGCCGATTTTCGTGAAAAACTAAAAGAAAATATCAAACTAGAAAAGGAGCAGATGCAAAAGGAAAAGCTTCGTGTTGCAATGCTTGATTCTATTGCCGAAAAAACTGAAGTTGAAGTACCAGAAATACTTATCGAAGAGGAACAGAGAAAAATGTTTGCCCGTCTACAATACGATATTGAAAAATTTGGCTTAAAATTTGATGAGTATTTGAAAAACGTCAAAAAAACAGAAGATGAAATCAAGAAAGAGTGGGTAAAAGATGCGGAAAAAAGAGTAAGACTAGAACTTGTCCTCTCAGAAATTGCTAAGGCAGAAAAAATCGAAGTTCCAAAAGAAGAGTTATCAAAAGAATTAGAACACCTTCTTGAACACAACATTGGTGCCGACCGTGAACGCGCAGAAACATACCTTGAGGGTATTATGTCCAACCAAAAAGTAATTGAGTTTTTGGAAAAACAGAAGTAGAGAGGGTTAAAACATTACACAAGAAAGAGCGACAATGTTTGCTGTTTCTGCTCGAAGAATTTGCTCACCTAGTTTAATTATCGGTACTTCTTTTTCTGTAAAAAATTCAAGTTCTGCAGGAGTGAAACCGCCCTCTGGCCCAATAAGTAACCCAAGGTTGTAGCTTTTAGTTGTTAGCTTATAGTCAAAAGAACCCGTCGGATCAAATGCGAAAAAAGATAATTCTTTTTTATATCTATCTACCGCCTCTTCTGTTGTCATCGTTTCGCCAAGAACAGGTATGTTGGTTCTTCCAGACTGTTCACTTGCCTCAACAACAATCTTCAAGGCTCTTTCGTAATTAAGAGATTTCTTTTCGCTTCTGTCCGCAATAACGGGAACGATACGAGAAACACCAAGCTCGGTTGCTTTTTCGAGAACCAATTCAAAGTTTTCTCTTTTAATCAAAGAAATAAACAGTGTAATTTTTTTACTTGGAATAATTCCTTTTGTTTCTTCTAAAACATCTAAATTGGATATGTTTTTTGTAAGTGCACTAATTTCACACAAAAAGTCACTTCCCTTTCCGTCGAATAAAATAACTTTGTCTCCCACAGCAAAACGCAAAACGTTTCTCCACTGATGAAGAAGATGCTCGGTTTTAATTTCAAGTTCTTTTCTATTCCCTATTTCCTCCTCGATAAAAAATCTGTGTAATTTCACGATAATAGCTTTTAGTTGTTAGGTTTTAGCTTATAGGAAAAATTCGTAAATACAAAACGTGTAAAAAATACAACTTCCCCAAAAATATGCTTTTTGCTATACTCCATTTGTATTTTGTGTGTACTAAAAGCTAAGGCCTACAAATATGTTAATACCAACAGTCATAGAAAAATCACAGTTTGGAGAACGCGCATACGATATCTATTCGCGTCTTTTGCGTGACCGCATTATTTTCTTAGGTGGACCAATTGACGACCACACTGCAAATATCATAATCGCTCAACTAATTTTTCTTGAAAATGAAGACCCTAAAAAAGATATCTCATTATATATAAACTCGCCAGGTGGGCACGTTACTGCCGGTCTCGCTATTTTAGACACAATGAATTTTATCAAGCCAGACGTCTCTACAATTTGTGTCGGCATTTCAGCCTCAATGGGGGCAATATTACTCTCCGCTGGTGCTAAAGGAAAACGTTTTGCGCTTCCAAACGCTGAAGTGATGATTCACCAGCCAATGGGAGGAACGGAAGGACAAGCTTCTGATATTGCAATCTCAGCAAAGCATATTCTAAAAACAAAAGACTCTATAAATAAGATATTAGCTAAAAACACAGGGCAACCTCTTTCGCAAATCGAAAAAGACGTTGATCGCGACTACTACATGTCAGCTGAGGAAGCAAAAAAGTACGGACTCATTGATGACATTATAAAAACCAGAGTCAGTAACGGAAAGTAACCAAAATAAAAAACGGCCAAATGGCCGTTTTTTACTATATGCTTCGAGCCTTTACGTTGTTTTTACTTTTAATATTTACGGTGTAGAATGAAATTGTTCCCTTAATAAATAAATGAATCACTTGAAACAAACGTTCGTTTTTAGAATCAGAATGAATTACAATCCGGAAAACTTGATGGGTAATAGTCAAAAAACCTAATAATTGCAACGTTTTTGCGAGCGATTCCTGATCGCTTATGAGTCTTAAAATAGTTTTGGCGCTAATCGCCATAGCCGGTATTCTTGGTATCGCAATTGGCTATATTTTGCGCTGGCTCGTTCTTTTGGGGAAAAAAGGGTCAATGGAGCTTCAAATCAAGCACATGACTCTTCAAGCCAAAGAAGAGGCCAGCAAGATAGTCACTGAGGCAACAAAAAAGGCAGAGGCAAGGACAGAAGAGCTTCGCGAAGAAGAAAAAAAGCACGAGGCAGAGTTTAAAAAAACAGAAGAGCGTTTAATAAAAAAAGAAGGTCTTCTTGATCAGCGTCAAATTGATATCGACAAGGAGGTTGATAGTTTAAAAAACAAAGGAGAAGAGGTAAAAAAATTAAAGGAAGAAGCAGAAGCTACTCTCTTAAGACACCAGCGCGAACTTGAGCGCGTCACTAAATTAACAGAAGAAGAAGCGAAGGCAGAACTATTTAGTACCTTAGAAAAAAGGTACGAGGAGGACATGCTTGTTCGCATGCAAAAACTAGAAACAGCCAATGCTGAACGTCTTGACCGTAAAGCTAAAGACATTCTAGCAACCTCAATCCAGCGCCTCGCAGCTTCAACAGCCGCCGAAATAATGACAACAAACGTCACTATTCCTTCCGACGAGGTGAAGGGTAAAATTATTGGAAAAGAAGGTAGGAACATTCGCGCTTTTGAACGCGCCGCGGGAGTTGAACTTATTGTTGATGACACCCCTGGATACATAATCATTTCTTCTTTTGATCCTGTTCGTAGGCAGATTGCTCGCGTCGCACTTGAAAATTTAATTCTTGATGGGCGCATTCAGCCTGTAAAAATTGAAGAAATGGTTGAAAAAGCAAAAAATGAAATTCATAAAATAATCAAAGAAAAGGGAGAACAAGCTGTTTATGAATGTGGTCTCTTTAATGTTGATCCTCGTATAATTGCAATCTTGGGCCGACTATACTTCCGCACAAGCTATGGACAAAATGTTCTTCAGCATTCACTTGAAATGGCACACATTTCAGGAATGCTTGCCGAAGAACTTGGTGGTGATGTCACAATTGCAAAGGCAGGAGCCCTTCTCCACGATATTGGTAAGGCTGTTGACCATGAAGTTCAAGGAACTCACGTCGATATTGGCCGTCGTATCCTCCAAAAATATGGCGCTGATGTTCGAATCATTCAAGCAATGCAATCACACCACGATGAATACCCTTACGAAACAATTGAATCAATAATTGTTCAGACAGCCGACGCAATTTCTGGTGGTCGTCCTGGGGCTCGTCGCGACACTGCAGAAAATTACCTAAAAAGATTGGGTGATCTAGAAGCTATCGCTAATTCATTTACTGGTGTTGAAAAAACTTACGCCCTTCAAGCAGGAAGAGAAGTGCGAGTTTTTGTTTACCCAGAAAAAGTTAGCGACCTAGAAGCAAAAAAGATGGCACAAGAAATAGCGCTCCGTGTGGAGAAAGAGCTTAAGTATCCTGGAGAAATAAAGATAAACGTTATCCGTGAATCAAGGGTTATCGAGTACGCCAGATAATAAACCTAAAAAAGCCATATTTTTCAACAAAAAATCAAGGAAACCCCTTGATTTTTTGTTGTTTTGATTTTCTTTATACAAATAAATTTTATCTATAAATACAAACCTTTCTACCCGAATATTCACTGGTCTTATTTTCCCCTTATTGCCTAAAAAATGGCCTGATATATAATGTTTGCGTGGTCTTAAGGCGGTTCATACGCGTGTATGACCATAATAAAACTCGGTCGAGCATTATTAATCGTTTAAGTAGCTACTTAAAAAAATGAATAAAGCAGGAATTGTCGACTCAGTACATGCAGTGTTAGGCGGAACAAAAGTATCCGCAGAACAAGCAGTTGAAACAGTGTTCGACTCGATCGTAAAATCACTAAAGAAAGGTGATGAGGTCTCTGTTGCAGGTTTTGGAACATTCGTTGTAAAGAAACGCGCAGCAAGAACCGCCCGCAATCCTCGCACAGGCGAACCAGTTAACGTCCCAGCAATGAACGTTCCTAAGTTTCGCGCAGGCAAGGGTTTGAAAGACGCAGTGAAGTAATTCACTACTCTCTAAAAAATAAAAAGCCGCATAAATGCGGTTTTTTATTTTGTATATCTGGTGCGGGATGGGAATCGGTCACGGATATTTTCCTGCTGGAAAATTCCGCTACCCCGCCTCACGCCGTCGCGCTCCGGCTTTCGATTCTCCCATCCCGCAACAAAACTAGCCTTAGCTAGTTTTGTTAAAATTCAGTGCGGGATGGGAGAATCGAACTCCCGACACCAGTTTGGAAAACTGGAGTTATACCATTTAACTAATCCCGCAAATACTGTATTCGCCATATTATCAGATAAAGTACTGTGAAGTAAACTTTCCAGATATAATAGTCCTCATGTTTAAAATTTTTGGAATTTCTATAAAAAAGATTCTTTTGGGCGCAACTATTGCTCTTCTTTTTATACTCCCTGCTAAAACATCCACACCCACAGAAACAGAACCGATTAACGTTCTAAAAACTGAAAGCGTAATATCTTCAACAACCCCAGTAACCAAGACTGGAACTACCACCTCAGAACTATTATCTAAAAACTTAGTCACTCAAAAAACATCAACAACAACTAAACAAAAGCTCGTCCAAACAAATATCCCAGCCTCAACAACGCCAAAAACTATCACCATACAACTCCTCCCGCTTGAACAGCTTAACGAAAAAGCTCGCCCGGCGATTGTAAACATACTCTGTACCACTCAAAATGGCGGTGATTTCAAGCCTCTTTCTGGAAGTGGTGTCTTTATAAACAACAAGGGGGTTATCCTCACAAATGCTCATATTGGACAATATTTCCTCCTTCGAGACTATGGTGTAAAAAACTACATAACATGTGTTGCCAGACAAGGCTCCCCCGCTTCCCCTACTTTTTTAATTGAACCACTTTATATTTCAAAAAAATGGATAGAAGAAAATAAACAAACAATCAAACAAGAAGATCCAACAGGCACCGGTGAAAACGATTTTGCCTTACTACGAGCGGTTGGTAAACCAGACGGACAACCATTACCTCAATCGTTCCCTTATATTGAAGCTAATATTAATCCAGAACTGGTTCTTCGCTCTCTTCCAATGCTTATTATCGCCTATCCAGCTGGTTTCTTGGGTGGCGCCACAATACAAACAAGCCTTTCCTTAACCTCAAGCACAGGAGTTATTAAGGAGCTTTATAATTTCTATGATAAAGCCCTTCTAGATGTTATTTCCGTTGAAGGGAATATTCTTTCGCAGAGAGGATCTTCGGGTGGAGCTGTTATCAACCAATCAACCGGCAAGCTTGAGGGAATAATAACTACAAGCACAAATAACACCTCAACTGGAGAACGGGTTCTTTTCGCGATAACACCTGGACATATTGACCGAGAAATAAAAACTGAAACCGGACAAACATTAAATGAATTTATCTCTCAAGATTTAGATATCGCTCAAAAAAACTTCAAAGAAGTCCTATCTAAACCGCTTATAGATTTATTAACAAAAGAAATCGAGGGATAAAAACCCACTTAGCTACATTGTCGGGGTGCCGAGAATCGGTCACGAGTTACTAATTCGCTTCGCTCATAAGTACTCTCGACCCCGCCTCGCCGTCGCAGGGCGACATGCTCCGGCTTTCGATTCTCCACGCAAGCAAAGCAGTTTGCTTGCTCATCCCGCCCAGCTTTTCGCTTCGCTAAAATCTGTGCGGGATGGGAGAATCGAACTCGGGCTATCTAAATTTCTTATGGAAATTTCCACAGAAGTCTCCCAGACTTCTGGTTGTGAAGATTTTTCAACACAAACCGTTTAGTTACATCGTCGGGGTGCCGAGAATCGAACTCGGGCTATCTGCTCCCAAAGCAGACGTACTACCTCTATACTACACCCCGGCGATATAACCAAAAACCAAACGGAAAATCTTCACAACCCCAAAGCAGACGTACTACCTCTATACTACACCCCGAAACATTTTTTGACCCCACGCAGACGTATTCCCTTCCACCTGCCATTAAAACAAACGCTTATAAAACACGACAACCCACCAATCCTATCATAAAAATTAAAAAATTACGCAAAAATATTTTCTAAATACTTAATTTTTGCTTTTTTCTCCTTTGTAAACAAATTGACAATAACGGCGTCGCACTGCCAATTACAATCTACGTCTACCCTCTTCTCTTGAAGATATGAGTTAATGGCTCTACTAAGACGTTTTAATTTTTGAGGGTGGAGATTGTCCTCCGCGCGGTGCCCAATCCACACGTCTTCCAAGCCAAAGTTTTCACGGGAAACAGTCTTAACTTCAATAAAGTACAAAGTTTTGTCCTTTTTCGCAATTATATCTATTTCCCCAGTAAACTTTCGGTAATTTCTATCTACAATACTAAAACCTTTCTTTTCCAGAAATCTACAAGCCAAATCTTCACCGACCCTTCCAACCATCTGTTTCGCTTGATTTCTCTCAACACTTGAGCTCATAAAAAATAATTATACACCACAACTTTGGATATGTTTGTTTCACGTGAAACTTTTAGAAAGGAAAGTCCCAATAAAGACAAATTATCCTTATTTAAAGCCATTTTTAGACAAATAAAGGCCATTTTCTTGGACAGTTTTTATGTCTCTTATTAACATTGTCCACTGACTTATCCCCAGATTTGACCTATTTTAGCCTTATTTTTTAAAGTAGCACTGTTTACAAGTCTCTATCTTTCTTGCAAAAAACTGTCCGTAAGCCGTTAATACAGAAAAATTATTACAGTTATTGTATTGGTAAACAATAATACTCCGACCCACAAAGCGTTAAGAAAACATGCTATTCCTAGCATGTTTTCTTAACGCTTTGTGCGGGTAGGGGTAATCGAAACCCCGTCTCATCCTTGGCAAGGACGTGTTCTACCACTAAACCATACCCGCAATTTATCGGTGTATTTTAACAGAGTTTTAAATAAGTTCAAATAATATAGAGGTTACGTCAATAAAAGATTAGGTCACGGATATTTTTCTACTGGGATTCGGTCACAGGTTTCTAAGCACGTTCAAATGTGTACATTCTTCACGTACTAAGAACCTGCAACCCCGCCTCAATGTTTTTGATTACAAAAACATATTCCGGCTTTCGAATCCTGACGTGAGACGCGCAGGCGTCTCACTGCTTCAGGCACACTTCGTGTGCCCTCGCCAGGATTCGAACCTGGAATAACAGTTTCGAAGACTGTCGTGATATCCATTTCACTACGGGGGCTAAAACTGTGAGAACCCTTACATCATAAGGAAAATTAGGAAAATATCAAAACCTGGAGTAATATTTTTAGATAATGAAGCCTGAAAATATCCCCAAAAACATAAGCGCCATAAGCGAATCTCTAGAAAAAGCCGGTTTTGAAGCATATTTAGTTGGGGGGTGTGTTCGAGATGTTTTAGCGGGTAAAAAACCAAAAGATTGGGACTTCACGACAAATGCAAGACCGGAGGATATTATAAAAATTTTTCCAAAAACATTTTACGAAAATGAGTACGGAACAGTTGGTGTTGTAGATGAAAGTGAAACAGACGAGACGTTAAAAATTGTAGAAATAACTCCCTACAGAATAGAGGGGAAGTATAGTGATTACCGCAGACCAGACTCTGTTGTTTTTAGTAAAAATCTAGAAGACGACCTAAGGAGGCGTGACTTCACAATCAACGCGATTGCGTATGATATTACTAAAGGACAAATTGTTGATCCGTATAACGGACAAAAGGATATAAAGGACAAGATTATCCGAGCAGTTGGCAATCCAGAAGAAAGATTTGCCGAAGATGCACTTCGTGTAATGAGAGCAGTTCGTTTGGCCGCAGAATTAGGTTTCATGATTAACAGCGAGACAGAAAAAGCGTTGGAAAACAATGTGAATAACCTAAAAAACATAGCGCTGGAAAGGATTCGTGATGAATTTATAAAACTAGTAATGTCACCGAACCCAATGATAGGAATCGTCTTAGCAAATCGTCTTGGCGTGCTCAAATATGTTTCACCTGAAACAGAAGCTGGCATTAAGGTTAAACAGAATGGCGACCATATTTACGATGTTTGGGAGCACAACCTAAGAGCTTTACAGCACTCGGCAGATAGAGATTGGCCGTTACACGTGAGACTTGCAGCCTTATTTCATGATGTTTCTAAGCCCGAAACTAGGCGTTGGTCAGATGAAAAGAAAGATTATACATTCTATGGGCACGATGTTGTTGGTTCACGTGTAACAAAAAAAATACTGGAGAGGATGCGTTTTCCAAAAGATATAGTAGAGGTTGTTTCTAAACTAGTGAGATATCATTTATTTTTCTCAGATGTAGAAAAAATAACCCTTTCCGCTGTAAGAAGGATTGTAAAAAATGTTGGACCAGAAAATGTTTGGGATTTAATGAAAGTTAGAGCATGCGACCGTATCGGCATGGGCAGACCAAAAGAGACCCCGTATCGGCTTAGAAAATATGAGTCTATGATTGAAGAAGCGATGCGTGCACCGATATCGGTAGCGATGCTAAAGATTGACGGAAAACGTATTATGGAAGTTACACATGAAACTCCTGGACCAAAGATTGGCTATGTTTTACACGCACTTCTTGAGGAAGTACTTGATGAGCCAGACAGAAATACCACTGAGTATCTAGAAAAACGTTCACTTGTATTAATAAAACTATCTATCGACGAGCTAAAAAAACTTGGCGAGGAGGGGAAGGCTAAAAAAGAGGAGGAGGAATCAAAAGAAGTATCTGAGATAAGAAAAAAACACTGGGTAAAATAGTGAAATGTCCTTTAGGAGTTTCTAATCTTTTAATTCTAGTGCTATCGGACAATGGTCCGAGCCGAAAACGTTTGAGAGTATTTTAATTGCTGTTATTTTTTTTATCAAACCGCGTGATGCAAAAAAATAATCTATTCTCCATCCAACATTTCTATCTCGTGCGCGGGTTTTCATATCCCACCAAGTATAAGCATTTTGTTTCTCAGGATTGAAGTGTCGAAAAACATCTAGATAACCATGTGCGATATATTCATCAATCCAAGCTCGTTCTTCTGGTAAAAAACCAATTTGTCCCTCGTTTTCTTTAGGCCTAGCAATGTCTATTGGCTCATGAGCCACGTTAACATCTCCGCAAAAAATAATTTCTTTGTCTCCCTTTTTTAATTTTTCAATGTGTTTTAAAAATTCTTCGTAAAAATCTAACTTGTATTTAAGTCTCTCTGGGGCTCCACCTCCATTTGGAAAATAGACATTAAGAAGAATAAATTTTTTAAAATGTAAAACTAACAATCGCCCCTCGTCATCAAATTTTTTAATTCCCATTCCTTCTTCAATTTTTTCTGGCGCAATTTTTGTATAAATACCAACACCACTATATCCCTTACGTCCTTTTGAATGTGAGAAGTAACAAAAATATCCAGGAATATTTCTGATTTCTTCTGGTAACTGAACTTCTTCAGCTTTAGTTTCCTGTAAGCACAGGATATCCGGTTTCTCTTTTTTAATAAACGAAAGAAACAGCCCTTTTCTGTGTACCGCACGGAGCCCATTTACATTCCAGGAGATGATTTTCATTTTTATTATTTTAGCATATGATATGTATTAGAAATTACATAAAAAGGAGCAAGTTCTATGGCACCCAAAAATAGTGTTTGTAGTGTCAGATATTTGATTAGGCAAATGATGGAAAGTGGGGAGGTCTCCGATTATGGAAACTGGGGAATTTGTACAAACGGGGAAGGGCTTTATCTTGGAAGATCTTGCAAGAAGATATTTCTATGTGTCCCTCTTCTCGACATCGTCGACCATGCCGTAAAAAACTTTCCAGAATACGG
Source organism: Candidatus Paceibacterota bacterium (assembly GCA_041661305.1). Taxonomy (NCBI): domain Bacteria; kingdom Bacillati; phylum Minisyncoccota; species Minisyncoccota bacterium. The sequence goes on along the minus strand of JBAZUR010000002.1, from coordinate 37,245 downwards.
AACGGAAGAAATGTTCGTAACCATCAGACTGAGAGATCCTGGTTTAGTCGAGTGGCACGTAAGCACTTCCACCTCCGCGAACTAAAAGACGTCCAAATTGTATGGCGTCTTTTTACTTTCCACCGCTGTGGAATTTTTTATGTATCTCCCTAAGAGCTTTATCTGTCACGTGGGTATAGATTTGAGTAGTGGAAATACTCGCATGGCCGAGCATCATTTGAACAGAGCGAATATCTGCCCCGTTACCCAGTAAATCTGTAGCGAATGAGTGGCGAATAACGTGAGGGGTTACTTTTTTTGAGATACCCGCCTTAATTGCATATTGCGCGACAATTCTTTCCACGGAACGAGTTGTGAGATGTGTTATTTCTCCTTTTTTCTTGCCAATACTTCCAGTGCCAACAAAAAGGACGTCTTCCATATCCGGACGCTTAGCTAAGTATTTTTTAATCGCCTCCTTTGCCGAATCCGAAAGAAAAACAACGCGGACTTTTTCACCTTTCCCCCTAACAGAAAATTCATCTTTACGTAAATCAATATCACGGGGAAGAGAGCAAAGCTCAGAAACACGAAGTCCTGTAGAAAAAAGTAGTTCTAAAATTGCTTTATCACGCAAACTTTTTAAATCATCGCCATTAGGGGCTTTAAGTAATCTCTCTAATTCATCAAGAGAAATAAGGTCAAGCGAGCGTTCTGATACCTTTGCCAATTCAATACGGTCTGGTGGCATCGCCTCGATTCCTCTTTTCATTAAATACTTAAGAAAAATTCGTAACGCAATCAAATAATAGTTCTGTGTCTTCTTTTTTAAAGTTCCAGCACTCATTCCGCGCTCGCGCCGACCTTCTTGTCTATTAAGCCATAGACGAAATTCACGAACAGAGTCGTCGGTTATATCTTTGGGGTGTTTTGCGTTTGTTTGAACAAGAAAACGCTCTAAATATGCATCGTAATTACGTACTGTTTTCAAGCTTCTCCCGCGTTCTATTTCTATATATTCGAGAAATTGTTGTTTTAAGCTCTTTAAATCTTGAGTCATAATGTCGTAAAATATTTTACCACGACAATAAGGTAAGCATGGTATCTATAAATTTGAAAAAATCTGATACCTTTATTTTTTTATGATATAGTTATATAAATTACATAAATATGAGACTAGAATCACTACCGACAGACGACAATGAGGCACATGGAGATGCTTCTCTTTTAGGCCGCGAAGATCTTTTTGAAAAAAAGGAGGAACAATACCCTGAAACACAGGAATTAACAGCCAAACAAGAGGCAGAACTCAGTGAGGCGCTAAAAAATCTGCGAAACGACCCGAAGTTCAACCAACTCCACTAAAAACCCTTGAAGAAGTAGGTTTTTACCGAGAGCCCTTGCAAAAATAAGGCTTTTTTGCTATAGTTTGGCCCATGATAACGAAGAAGAAAAAGGCTGAAATCATGTCAAAAACGCAGATTCACGACAAGGATACAGGCTCTGCCGAGGTCCAAATCGCCATTTTGACCAAGAGAATCACCGATTTAGCTACCCATTTAAAGAAAAACCAAAAGGACAACCATTCTCGTCGTGGGCTTATTCAAATTGTTGCTGACCGCAGAACACATTTGAAGTATTTGGAGAAGAAAAGCAAGAAACGATACGATTCTATCGTTAAGAAGCTAGCCTTGAAGTAAGAAATAGCCCGTCTTTACCGACAGGCCGTCTGCAAGCTTCTATCATTACCGATAGAAGAATTAAATTTTTAATAATATAGTTCGTTTAAGTAAATAATTTTTATATATGTCAGTTATTAAACACAAAGACCAAAGAGTTGGTGTTTTTATAGATACACAAAATCTTTATCACAGTGCCCGCAACCTTTATCACGCAAAAGTAAATTTTGGAGCCATAATGAAAGAAGCTGTTGGTGTACGCCAACTTGTTCGCGCTATTGCTTATGTCATCAAAACAGAAGGTGAGGATGAAAAAAGCTTTTTTGAAGCTTTGGGGAAGGTTGGAATAGAAACAAAAGTTAAGGATCTTCAGATTTTCTGGGGTGGAGCCAAAAAAGCAGATTGGGATGTTGGGCTTGCTGTCGATGCAATGCGCTTAGCACCAAAGCTTGATGCTGTTGTTATTGTTTCGGGAGATGGGGATTTTTGCCCACTAGTTGAATATTTAAAGCTAAACGTTGGGGTACAGGTTGAAGTTATCGCTTTTGGTAAATCAGCTTCAAGCAACCTCCGTGCTGTTGCTGACGACTTCATTGACCTTTCTGATGACCCTAAGAAATTTTTAATAATGCCAAGGCGAAGTAAAAAAGGGGAGGCTACAAATAATTAAATTTTCAAAAAAAAGAGACCAGAAATGGTCTCTTTTTTTGTTTATGTTGAAAAGCCATCCTTTCCGTGCGAAACTTAGTGGAACTTACCATTAATAAAAGCCAGGAGAATAATACAGGGTTTAAATATTAAAAAATTTTTACTCCTAAAATTCGGTGGGTTTAAAATAAGATGCAAAAGAAAAACTTCTCGTGTGAAATTGGTGGAAAAACTTTAACCGCAACTTTCTCTGATTTAACCGAGCAAGCAAATGGTTCAGTTATTGTGTCTTATGGAAAAACTATTGTTCTCGCAACGGCTGTTATTTCAAAAGAGAAACGAGACAATATAGATTTTTTTCCACTCACTGTTGATTACGAAGAAAGATTTTATGCTGCTGGGCAAATTCTAGGAAGTCGTTTTGTTAGACGAGAAGGAAAACCGTCAGACGAAGCAATTCTTTCTGGTCGTATCATTGATAGAACTATCCGCCCACTTTTTGATGATCATATAAGAAATGAAATACAAGTTATCATAACTGTTCTTGCTATCGACAAAGACGATCCAGATATTTTGGCAATCAACGCAGCGTCCCTTGCTCTCGCAACATCGGACATTCCATGGAACGGACCGGTCGCAGCAATTCGTTTAACAAAACACTCCAGAACTGATGCGCCGGAAATAAATCCGGATTATGATTTTCGACGCCACGATGACGCAGAGCTCGAGCTTGTTATTTGTGGTCGTGATGGAAAAATAAATATGATTGAAGCCTCTGGTAAAGAAATGCCGGAAGAAATTATCTCCAGTGCCTTAGAACAAGCACTTCCAGAACTAAAAAAACTGCAAGACTTCCAAGAAAGCATCGTACGCGAAATCGGCAAGAAAAAAATTACAATTCCACGAGAAGAAATATCGAGCGAAGCTAAAAGCTTTTTTACTGAAAAAGTTTCTCCTCGCTTTGAAGAAATATTAAGCGGTGGAGCAGGCGGAAAAATTATCGGGGAAATTCTTGACTACTGGATGGAAATTTTTACCGAGCAATTTAAAGAAGAAAAAACATCTTTAGCGCTTTCGTATTTTGAAAAATCAGTAGATGACTTTATTCACAACGAAGCGGTTAAAAACGATAGGCGTCCAGACGGAAGAGGTTTTAAAGAAGTCCGTAAAATATTTGCCCAAGCTGGTGGTATTTCTCCTGTTCTTCATGGTACTGGTATTTTTTATCGCGGAGGCACACACGTTCTTTCTGCTTTAACTCTCGCTGGTCCAGGAGAATCGCAAACAATTGATGGTATTGAGATAAAGACGGAGAAACGTTATATGCATCATTACAATTTTCCTCCATTCTCATCTGGGGAAATTAAAAAAGTTGGAAATATAAATCGCCGAGAAATCGGACACGGAGCTTTGGCAGAAAAAGCACTACTTGCGGTTCTTCCAAGCCAGGAAGAGTTTCCATATACTATTCGCATTGTTTCTGAATCAATGGCTTCGAACGGCTCAACTTCAATGGCTTCGGTTTGTGGTTCAACCCTCGCCTTGATGGATGGTGGTGTTCCAATAAAAAGACCAGTTGCTGGAATTGCTATGGGGGTAATGATGGAAGGTGAAGAAAATTATAAAATTTTGACCGACATTCAAGGGCCAGAGGATCACTACGGTGACATGGATTTTAAGGTTGCTGGAACAGAAGTTGGTATCACTGCCGTACAAATGGATATTAAAATTGGCGGCATTCCATTGTCTGTTTTAAAAGAAGCCCTTGTTGATGCACGAGATGCTCGGCTACAAATCATCACAAAAATAAAAGAGGCGATTCCAACACCAAGACCAATGCTCTCTGCTTCGGCGCCAAAAGTTTTGCGTCACAAAGTAAAGGAAGATCAAATTGGTTTAATCATCGGGCCTGGTGGAAAAATGATAAACGGAATTAAGTCTATAACTGGAGCAGAACAAATAGACATCGACGAAACTGGTGGTGTTTTAATTGTTGGTAAAAACGGGAGCGCGGAAGCCGCACTTCTAAAAATAAAAGAGCTCACCAAGGAATATAAGGTTGGTGAAAGATTTACGGGGACTGTTGCTCGTATCATGGACTTTGGGGCGTTTGTTGAAATCGGACCGCGCACTGATGGTTTGGTTCACGTTTCACAGATAGCGCCGTTCCATATCAACCGAATAACCGATGTCCTATCTATTGGGGAAAAAGTAGAAGTAATCATTAAAGAAATTGATGAAAAGCACCGTATCAATCTTTCTATTAAAGATGTTGACCCTGATTTCGCGACACGTAAGGGACTGAAACCAGATACTCCTCCTACTCCACAAGCGGGCGCCTAGTTAATTATTTTTAAAAGTTAATTAAATAAATTAGTTTACCTAAAAGGCTATAACGCGAAACGACTGTGCGTGTATAATAATACTCATGGACACGATTCCTGATCAAAATAACATTTCAGAACCAACCCTGAACAAAGAAGTAGGAGCTCCTGGATCTTTTCACTTAAATCAATCAGTCACACCAGAAACTGTGAAGGAACCTACTACTCCTAAAATTTCTCCAATTAGAACATATCAAAGCGATGCAGCCAGGTCTGTTAAGGAGAACCAAACTTCTCTTACAAGGATGGTCATTGCAGAGCAGGGGCGTAAAGACAAAATATCAGCAGAACTTTCTCCTCGTTCTTCAAAAAACATCGTCTTAATATCTTTAAGCGTTATTCTCCTAATCACTGGAGTTCTTTTGGTTACTTACTTTTTTGTAAAGACAATTACCCCCGGGGCCGGAACTGAAACTGGTCCAACACGTATCCCTGCCTTGTTTTTAACCGAACAAGATTTTGGAGTTGATATAACCGGAAACAACAGAGAGACAATTTGGAAAAAAGCGACTGCTTCTGTGAAAGAACTCACCCCACGACTAGACTCGCTCGTTAATATATATTTCACGGAAACGAAAGACTATATGTCACAACCTGCACTTATAAATACTGAAAAGTTTTTTTCAATGATCGAATCGCGAATACCACCGGCTCTTCTTCGCTCACTTGATAATAGTTTTTTGTTTGGAATACATTCGTTTAATGGCAATCAGCCATTTCTTGTGCTAAAAACAAACTTCTATGAAAACGCAGCCGCTGGAATGTATTCTTGGGAAAACGATATGGCTGGGGAGATTCTTCCTTTGTTCGGGATTGCCCCCCAAAATAGTTCTGATATTTACAGAAGGGCGTTTGTTGATTCTGTTATTAAAAACAAAGACGTCAGAGTATTACGAGATGATACCGGCCAACCTCTACTAATTTATTACTTTAAAGACAAGAAAACTATAATTATCACAACAAACGAAGCCACTTTAAGTGAGATAATCACGCGCCTTTCAACCGCCAAATCACCGGTTAGATAGTTCCGCACACTAAATTGAAAAAATAAAAATTGTGATAAAATAAAAACATGGAAAAAAATTACGAAAAGTACGAACAAAAATTATCCGAGGAAAAGAAGCTTCTAGAAGAAGAGATGCAAGTACTTGGAAGAAGAACTCCAGGTAATCCAAAAGATTGGGAACCAGTTCCTTCTGTTATGGACGCAAGTCTTTCCGACAAAAATGAAGTTGCTGATTTGATGGAAGATTTTGAAGAAGTCAGTTCCACTCAATTAGAGCTAGAAAAAAGACTAAACGAGGTTGATTCTGCCCTTCTCCGAATAAAAAATGGGGGATACGGAATCTGCTCTGTTTGTGAAAAAGAAATAGAAGAAAAAAGACTTGAGGCCAACCCAGCAGCAACGACCTGCATGGCACACTTGTAGAATTATTTTTATGAATTTCGCGCGTGTTCACGGAGCCCAAATACAATTCCTGAAAGCACACGTGGTGAATGTTGAGGCCGATATTTCTCGCGGCCTTTTTTCATTTTCAATCGTTGGTCTTCCTGATAAGGCTGTTGAGGAGTCGCGGGATAGAGTTAGTGCTGCTATTAAAAATTCTGGACTAAAACCACCAAAGAGTAAAAACGAAAAAGTTGTGATTTCTCTCGCTCCGGCTGATATGAAAAAAGAAGGTCCTGTTTTTGATGTTCCGATTGCTCTTGCTTACGCTATTGCTTCAGGAGATATTTCTTTTGACCCGGCAAAAAAATTATTTGTTGGAGAACTATCACTCGATGGAAAAGTTATGCCTGTTCGAGGAACTCTTCTTATTGCCGAAGAAGCAAAGAAAAGAGGGTTTGAAGAACTATACGTCCCAGAAGAAAACGCAATAGAGGCAGCTCTTATTCGTGGAATAAAAATTTTTCCAATTAAAACCTTACAACAATTACTAAACCATCTCTCAAAAAATAAAGAGAAAAGTGCCCAGGTAAAAAATGAAACGATAGACCACAGAGAGCCAACAGAAATTATTCCAACATTTTCAGAAATTGATTTGGATCTTTCAGAAATTCGCGGACAGGAAACAGGGAAGCGTGGTTTGGAAATTGCCGCGTCTGGCGGACACAATATCGCTCTTTATGGCCCACCAGGAACAGGAAAAACGATGCTTGCCAAAGGGTTTCGCGGATTACTTCCAAATCTAAACGAAGATGAGATGCTTGAGGTGACTGGTATTCATTCAGCAGCTGGAACACTAAGAGAGACAATCATCACAACTCCGCCGTTTCGTTCCCCTCACCACACTGCTTCTTATGTTTCGGTTATCGGCGGAGGCGCAATTCCCAAACCAGGAGAGGCCACTCTCGCTCATCGTGGGGTTTTGTTTTTAGACGAATTTCCAGAGTTTGAAACCAGAGTTCTAGAATCACTACGCCAACCGCTCGAGGACAGGGTGGTTAACATTTCTCGCTCCCGTGGATTCGCACTTTTTCCGGCATCATTTATTTTAGTCGCAGCACTAAACCCTTGCCCTTGTGGAAATAGAGGTAATAAAAAACAGCAGTGCACCTGCACTGCTTCTGCAATTGCTCGCTATGAAAGAAAATTGTCAGGTCCAATTATAGACCGAGTTGATATGTGGATTGAAGTTGGCACAATAGACTATCAAAAACTATCGGGTGAAAGCGACGGTGAAAAAAGCGAGACAATACGTAATCGAGTAATGAAAGCTCGTTCTCGCCAAAAAGAACGCTTTGCTTCTTTTAAAAAAAGTGGCCGCCTAAACAGCGAAATGAAAGCAAAAGATATTATTGAAATGTCGAGAATCACAGAAAACGCCGAAAAACTTTTGCGTCAAAGTGCAGAAAAATTTAACTTTTCTGCACGTGCCTATCATAAAGCAATTAAACTCGCTCGCACCATCGCCGATTTAGCAGAAAGTGATGAAATTCTAGACGAGCATATCCTAGAAGCTATCCGCTATCGACCAAGAGAATCTTTCTTGTCGCGCTCTTAAAACAAAAAACTCCCCATCTGGGGAGTTTTTTTGTTTTGGTCGATTATCTAGATCGCAAATGAAATTTTGGGCGTTCATCCTTACCCGTCGTTCTTTCTTTAAAATGGGTTCTTCGCACCACGAATCTCAAAATGAAGATGTGATCCTGTCGAGCGCCCGGTTGAACCAACTTGCCCAATAGTTTGACCCTTGCTTACATGCCATCCTTCCTCCACAGCAACTGAACTCATGTGGCCATAAAGAGTTTGTGTTCCGTTACCGTGTGCAATAACAACATACGATCCATAGCCACCATTCCACCCACCACTTCTTGCAACAATAACTTCACCTGCGGCTGCGGCGATTATTGGAGTTCCTTTTTTGGCTGCGATATCAACACCGTTGTATCCATGTAAGCCCTGGGACTTTCTACCAAGCTCTTCTAAGACTGGGCGTATGAAGTACCCAGTGTAATCAGGCCCACCAGTGCCGTGTGCTTTGTTAACAATTTTCTTGGATGGAACAATGGTTGTACTCTTTTGTTCTGTTTCGGCGAAAGGAATGATTATTGATTCCCCAATAGGAAGGACGTCACTCTCCGAAGAAAAACCATTGAACCCGATAATTTCACCAACATCTACTTTATATTTCTTTGAAATAGAAGAGATCGTATCTCCTTTACTAATCGTGTACTGAACACCCGATACAGGCAAAATTATAAGTTTCTGTCCGACAACTAAAGCATCACCTCTTTTTAAATCGTTTGCGCTTAAAACTGTCCCAACACTAACATCAAACATTTTAGCAATACTTGAGAGGGTATCTCCCGCGCGAACCGTATATGTACTGACCTGCCCAAAAGCAGGGGTTGGTTTTTCGTTTACCTCAACCTGTGTTCCGGAAGGACCAGCGTCTGGAAGAAGAGCCATCCCTCCAACAATAGTAATATCGCCACCACCACTTGGTAAACTTTGACCAACAGGACCGGTCACAGCCTCTAAGATATCCATGTTTTGAGAATTACTTATTTTGCTCTGCTCAGAATCATTTTTAGAAAAAAGGTCGTTTATTTTAGAAAAGACTCCCGCAGAAGCTGTGGAAGGAGAGGAGATAACCAATAAAACACCAATAAACAACAACAGAAGCCTCTTTGACAGAAGCCCTAAAAATAAGGGTTTTTTCGCTTGGTTAGCACAACCAAGGTCTTTTTCTAGATGTTTAATAAGCCTATTTTAAAAACTACTTGTTTCATGTATGACCCGTGTGGGCAAAAACCGTTGAAAAACAAGCAATTTTGCTATCTTAAAGCCCTAAAAGGGCTAAAAATGGCCTAGCAGAGCCATTTTTCTGTTTTAGACGAGGTATTCCCGTCCTCATCTAAAATGGTATCCCTATAGTGGATGGAAGTCAATCGACCTGGGGATAGCTCGGGGGTAATCAAAAAATGAATGACCTTGGTAATATTTTTTATTTAAAAACAAAAAGTTCTCTATTTTTCTGTAATAAGGATTGAAGTGTTATAGTTCCATCAATGTCTGACTTAAAAAACGAGCTAAACCAACAACAACAAGAGGCTGTTGTTCAAACGGAGGGCCCTCTTTTGATTATTGCCGGTGCCGGAGCAGGAAAAACAAAAACCATAACCCATAGAATACTTCACTTAGTAGAAAAAGGGGTTACTCCCAGCTCTATTTTAGCCATTACTTTTACAAATAAGGCCGCGGCGGAAATGGGGCACCGTGTTTCTGTGCTACTCCAAACACGCCGTTCGGTTGCCGATTTTGGATTAAAAGACGGCCCCCTTGTCTCAACCTTCCATTCTTTAGGGGTAAAAATTTTAAGAGAAAACGCTACACTCGTAGAAAGAACTGCCCGCTTTTCAATCTTGGACGAACAGGAAACCGTCTCGTTAGTTAAAAATGCAATTAAAAGTCTAGACTTAGATCCAAAGCAATTTGACCCTGCACGACTACGCTGGGCAATATCCCGCCACAAAGGAAATGTTATTTCTTCCGAAGAATATTCAGAAACAGCTGAGGGTTATTTTCCAAAAGTACTTTCTTCTGTTTGGAAAAAATACGAAACCTTATTGAAAGAAGAAAATGCTTTTGACTTTGACGATCTCGTTACTCGCACAGCTGTTCTTTTACGCGACAACGAAGAGGTTTTGAAAAAATATCATAATACTTGGAAATATATTCACATCGATGAGTATCAAGATACAAACACTGCGCAATACGAATTATCACGTCTTCTAGCCAAGAAAGAAAAAAATATTTGCGTTGTTGGTGACAGTGATCAAAATATTTATGGTTGGCGTGGAGCAAATCTACGAAATATTTTAAATTTTGAACAAGACTACCCAGGAGCAATGGTTGTTCTTCTTGAGGAGAACTATCGCTCAACTCAAAACATCCTCCAAGCAGCAAACGATATTATTAAAAAAAATAAAATTCGCAAAGAAAAAAATCTTTTTACAAAAAACGTTGAGGGTGAAAAAATTGCAGTTTTTGAAGCTTATGACGAGGCAGATGAAGCACGCTTCATCGCTCAAAAATCTTTAGAACTAATTGCGGAGGGGGTTCCTTCAAACGAAATTGCTGTTTTATATCGCGCAAACTATCAGTCGCGCGCACTTGAAGAAGGTTTTCTTTCTCTTAATGTTCCACACCGTGTGCTTGGAGTGAAGTTCTTTGAACGAAAAGAGGTTAAGGATGTCTTAGCCTATATTCGCGCAGCAAGAAACCCATCTGGACTCTCAGATATAAAAAGAGTTATTAACGTTCCACCAAGAGGAGTTGGGGACGCAACTATCGCTAAAATTTTTTCTGGTAAAGAAGGTTCTCTTCCTCCGAAAATGAAAGAACGAATTTCAATTTTTTGGGCTCTTCTTGAAAAAATAAAAAATTCATCGGAAACAATGAAGACTTCGGACCTTGTTCGTTTTGTAATAAAAGAAACGGGGTTGGAAAAATTTTTTAAAGAGGGTGGGGAAGATGATTTAGAGCGACTAGAGAACATGATGGAACTCGCATCACTCGCAACAAAATATGATATTTTCGAAGCGGACGAAGGAGTTGAAAAATTACTTTCTGACGCAGCGCTTGCAAGCGACCAAGATTCCATGGACCAAAAGAAGAATAAAGATGGAGTTCGTCTAATGACTGCCCATGCTTCAAAAGGACTTGAGTTTGATTATGTTTTTATTGTTGGGCTTGAACAAGATCTTTTTCCTCACGCAAGGGTTAATCTTCCAACAACCACAGAAGAAGACTCCGAGGAAGAACGTCGTTTGTTTTACGTTGCCCTTACTCGTGCTCGAAAAAAAGTATTCTTAACTTTTGCTACGGTGCGAACAATATTTGGCTCGCGCCAAGTTGAGACTCCTTCAGAATTTATTTACGACATTGACCCAATGCTTCTTGAGCAGACAGAGAGAAGTGAATCTTTGGGTAAGGTAATATATCTAGACTAAAATGAAACCAAAAAAATCACTAGGGCAAAATTTTCTAACCAACAAAAAGATTGCTGAGGATATTGCCTTAGCTGGAAATATTTCAAAAAAAGATATTGTGCTTGAGGTTGGTCCAGGAAAGGGGATATTAACAGAGTTTTTACTTAAATATTCAAAACAAGTAATCGCCGTGGAAAAAGACCGTGAACTATTTTCTTTTCTTACGGAAAAATTCGCGAAGGAAATTTCTAATAAGAAATTAATCTTAGTTCAAGGAGATATTCTTGATTTTGATTTTAATGATTACAAAATAAAAGAAGAGTCTTATAAATTGATAGCAAATATTCCTTACAACGTAACCGGTTTACTTTTTCGTCTTTTTCTAGAAACCGGCCCTCGTCCAAAAACAATGGTTTTTATGGTACAGAAAGAAGTTGCGGAAAGAGTGATTGCTCGCGACGAAAAAGAAAGTGTTTTGTCTATTTCGGTAAAAGTGTACGGTATTCCAAAAATAACGCGTCGTGTTTCTGCTGGAAGTTTTTTTCCAAAACCAAATGTTGATTCGGCTGTCCTTACTGTTGAAAATATAAAATCACCTTTTAAAAATAAAATTGACGAGAAAAGATTTTTTGAATTACTAAAAGCAGGATTTAGCAGTAAACGAAAAAAGCTTTCAAGCAACCTCTCTTTGGTTGCAAAAAAGGATGCTGTCTTAAAAACTTTCGCAGAGCTTGGCTTAAATGAAAACACGCGAGCAGAAGATGTTTCCGCAAAAAAATTCCTAGAAATCACAAAACATTTGTAATCCTTATGATTATGACGTTCCTATTTTGAGTATTGTTCCTTGTATTGGAGGGTATGGGGCGCAAGTTTTTCCAGCAATCTGCATACAAGTACCGCCAGAAGAATAATCTCCTAATGACCACACTCCGGGCATTATTCTTCCGTACCTAAATAAACGAGAAGCTCCCGGAATATAAAGAAGGATTGCTGGGCGTGGAGGACCGACTATTACTGCCATTCCAGGAGAGCAGGTGCAAGGAATCACACTCATTATTCTTCCACCAAAGACTGAGGCGGCGTTAACAGATAAAGGTGAGGCAATCAAAAACGACATTAGTCCTAGAAACAGAAAAAGAAACATTTTTCTCATACAACTATTATATAACAAAGTAAAACAAAATACTTTCGAAAAACATTGCGCAGGCTGACGAGCCGAGCATAGTAAATTTTTAGCAAAAAATTATACGTGTTTTTCAAAAGTATTTTAAAAAAGAATATCCACACAAACCAAAGAATCCACAGAAAAACAACGATTTCCTTGCTATACTTAAACAATCTATGAATTCTCAATCCGTGCGAAACTTTCTTAAGAACAAAAAATTAGTTGCCGCATCTATTTTAGGGTTAACAATTATAAGTTTATCTGTTTTTTCCAACAAAGGAGTTTCTAATCCACTAATTACAGAAACAAAACAAGAAGAACAAGGTGTTTTGGTTATTAATGGTGGGGTAAACGACTCCGTCGCAGATTTAATAAACAAAGACAGTGATAAGGATGGACTAAAAGACTGGGAGGAAGCACTTTATGGTACAGATCCGAACAATAAAGACTCAAATAACAACGGAATATTAGACGGAACTGAAGTTCATAAACAAAATGTGGCTAAAAATACCACGAGTGGAGAGATTACAACCTCTGCGACAGATCAGTTCGGTCAGCAGTTTTTTGTGGCAGCTTCAGCTCTTAAAAACGCTGGAAAATTTGACCCAGAAACAGTACGAGAAACCGCAAAAATTATATATTCCAACATAAAACAAGAGGAGATACGCCCCCTATACACAATAAACGACCTCACTGTTATAAAAAACGCCAGTGATGCAGAAATTTTAGCTTACAGCAAAAATCTTGGAACGGTAATCCAAAAATATTCGAAATATAACCTAGGACAAGAAATCACAGTAATCTCTACCTCTCTTGAAACTAGCGACCAAACATTGCAAACAAAACTAGTTCCTTACATAAACGCCTACACAAACATAGCCAAGGACACCGTGGAAATCGCGGTTCCAGAAAAAATAGCAGAGCTTCACCTTGATCTGATAAATAACTACCGAGGAACGGCTGATTCTCTGAAAATTGTCGGGCAAATTTTTTCCGACCCTCTTCTTTCGATGAACGGTCTTAATCAATATCTTTCCTATAGCAATAAATTGGTAGAAACCGCTAAAACACTAGAGATATATTTTAAAAGTGGTGTTATACTTAATAATACACAGCCGTAAAAACTATGGTTCTATTTTCTGCTAAAAGGAATATGGTTAAAAAAACAATTTCAATATTTCTTATTTATTTGTTTGTTGTTTCTTCTTTCTTTTCAACTACAAACATAACTAGAGCGCAAACAAACGAATATTATAATCCAGCAACAGGCGAAAATGTTCGAACTTCGGATTACACAGATTCATACTACAACCCTGCAACCGGAGCTTATGTCCCTTCAACAGAGGCCTCTTCGGCTCAATCGTGTCCATCTGGTATTTACGATGAATCAAACAGTTGCGTTACGCTATCCACGGGAATAAAAACGGCTTCCTTAAACACAGCAAATGAAGCTCTTGCCAAAAACCTTGCCGATTCAGGGTGTAGCGCTGTCGGAGGAGCTGTAAGTAGTACTCTTTCCTCTCTTGGACAGCAACTTTTAAGTAGTGCAGGGATAAACGGCCTTGGAGCAAAAGCTTCTGGGTCTGTTAATGAAGCTTTGGGCGGTGGTGTCATTGGAAACACGGCAGGAAAAATAGCTGGCCAAGTTGGTACCGCACTAGAAAATAAAGCAAACGGTGTTATTAACGAAGCACTGAATAATATAAACGGTCAAATTGGAGGTGTTAATAGTGGTATTAACGGAGCAATTCAAAATGTTGTCGGTGGTGCTGACAAAATAGTAACTAGTGTTTTATCTAGCGACCTACTATCTGGGGTAGTAAATAATACTGGAAGCATGCTTGTTAATCTTGGAGCAGAAATTGGCTCTGGCTCTCTTGTTAGCCTTGGAAATACTTTGGGTGGAATGTCTGCAGGATACACTGCGGGAGAGCTGGGGAGCGTGTTCGGTGGAGCTGGGTCTGCTCTTCCTGGAGTAGGGAGTGTTCTTTCTTTGCTCGGCGGGGGTGGAACAGTGCCAACAGACCCACAAACAATCGTTAAACAAATAAACACTTTGCAACAAGATACATCTACTCTTAAAACAAAACAGACTTGTTTAGACAGAATAGCTTACACAAGCTCACGTATTACGATCGCCAAAATGCAAGAAAATGAAATGAAGTGGTTAAACACTGGGAATAATGGCAACCCTTTGTATCTAACAAACTTTAATGACTACCTTGCAAAACAAGCACAAAACCAAACAAGGATTTTTGTCTCTGATTTATCTAAAACTAATTCTCCTTATAGAGAAGAAAACATAAAAGCAGTTATCGCTTCACAACAATCAGAAACAGCTGCAGGCAGAATAGCGAAATACGAAGATCCGCTGGCAAAAGCTATTGGCGCAACAAATGCCACAAGATACCGAAATGGTGACACCTCGGTTTGTTCTTCTATTAAATGTTTTGTTTTGGCTTCTCAAAATAACGTTGCAGCAAACTACCTACGAGTAAGCGAAGATTTGGGTTCTTCTCTCTCAGAAGCCGAGGAAGCCGCAAAGATAGAGGCAAAAGACGGAGTCCCCCCAATAAAGGAGTGTTTGGATACAGGTGCTGATGTCGTCCCTGGTGCTTGTCGTAAGACCAAAATAACAACACCAGCCTCAACAATAGAGGAGAGGCTTCGCGCCGCAGCAACCGCTCCATCGAGAAACGTTTCAAACATAGACGCAAACTCAAACGAAGATGTTTCTCCACAAGACCGCGCGTTAGCACAGTCTTTAGCCGAAAGTTCTTTCTTTTCCTACACTGACGATAATCTTGCCAATAACCAAGCGAGTCGAACCCAAGAAATTAATTCAATCAACGACATTGTCGCTAGTATAGATAACACAACTAATGCTTTTGCGGGATACCTTGGTATACGTAATGAAACACTAAATGTTGTGCATGAAGCTGCTTCAACTACTAGCGCCTTAATATCCTTTAGCCCAGCAACTTATTGCCCAAGCACTTTGGATAGTCAATTGAGTTCACCTTCACTTTTTGCTCAACAAACATACTACAATGATTTAATAAGCAAACTAGAAAGAGAGATTGGTGCCATCTCTTTAAAAATAATTCCTTTCGCAGCACTAAAGGAAGCTATCACTTCTGGAAGAACTGATTTCCAGACAGCTTCATATTCACTCGTGGCAATTTCCGGCTCAGATGGAGTTCCAACTCCTGATATGGCCGAAACCGCGGCATCGCAGTTTTCTGAAATAAGAGCAATTAGAGATACCGCCTCGAGTGCTTTTAGTAATTGTCAGACAGAGCACCAGGCAATTTTAGAAAAAGAAAGATTAGAGAGAGAAGGAAGAAACCAAAACACATACTATTAAAAAATGAAATCTTTTTTTTCAAAAAAAATATTCTACTCCTCAGCAATATTATTTTTTGCTTTTTTGTTTTTTGTTTTACCACCATTGCTTGGAAATAATGTTGCGGAAGCGCAAAGCTGTGAAGCTCCTTATGTAGAAGACCCAAATGGGGGACCTTGTATTCTCCAGGAAGATATTCAAAACAGAGATAATCAAACAGACGCACTAAGCTCTTCGGCAAACCCAGAACAAGCTTGTGCTTATCTTAAAGACGGGAATTCAGGTGCATACTTAAATTGTATTCAAGTAGAAACTTCAAAAGCTTTACCCGCCTCGGCTTTTGACGGAACTGCTAATGAAAACGTAAAACTTGATTGTGGTACTTGGAGCGCTTTAGCTACAGGGAACGCTATGAGATGTACAACTGTATGGTTTGGAAACAGCGCCCTATGGCTCAGTAGTTGGTTTCTTGACCTTGCCAGCGTATTACTTAATCAATCAATTAAATTCAACCTAAACATGGCTGAATTTATACAGAAAACTCCTGGGATTAATCTTGCTTGGGGAACTATTCGCGATATGTCGAATATTATTTTTATTTTTGCTCTCCTTTGGATTTCAATACAAAACATTCTTCAAATAGGTGATGGTAAAAAATTAATTCCAAGCATTATAATCGCCGCTCTTTTAATAAACTTCAGCCTCTTTTTTACTAAAGTCATTATTGATACCTCAAACATTGTAGCTTTTCAATTTTATTCAGGAATTATAGACCCCTCTCAAACTGGAAACTTTTCCGCTGGGGGAATATCTGATAAGTTTTTCCAACTAACAAAAATACAATCGGTTTTTGCCTCCAACTCTGTTGATTTTTTCCAAATATTAACTATCTCGTTAATGGGTGTGATTTTTATTCTTATTACTGCTTTTTCTTTTCTTTCAGTTGCGTTTATCTTTTTGTCGCGCGCAATAATCCTCATCCTTCTTCTTCCTCTTTCACCATTTGCCTACGTAGCTGGTCTTATCCCAAAAACAGCCAAGTACTCCAAGATGTGGTGGGATCAACTCTGGGAGCAAGTTCTTGTGGCTCCAGTTTTCCTTATGTTTATGTGGATGATTCTAATAATTCTTGGTGGTGGAAATAACGGATTAAATAGCGCTTCCTCTGTAGCTACCACGGGAAGCATGAAATCTACCGTTGCAACCTACACAGAAAATACAAATCTAGCCGCTGCGTTAACCGCAAGCGGAGGTGTAAGTTCTACTGTTACGACATATACAGAAAATGTATCTGGTTCAAACATGGCGAGTGCGCTTACTTCCCCAGACGTAAATACCGTTGGTGTAATCTTTAGTTTTTTGATTGCGATAGGACTTTTGCTCGCAGCAGTTAAAACCACACGAGAGCTAAGCGGATCAGCGGGATCAAAAATTTCTGGGATGCTGTCTGTCGGGGCAGGAGCACTTGCTGGCGGAGCTGGCGGTTTGATAGCTAGGCGAACAGTTGGAGCAGGGGCCTCTTGGGTCGCCAACCAAGAATGGGCTAAGTCTGCGGCTTCAAATAATAGATTTGCTCGCCTAGCTCTACAAAGTACCGTAGGAGTAGCTAAGTCTAGTTTTGATGTTCGCGCCGCCGGTGAAACACCACTTATTGGAGGATTGGGTTCTAAACTTGCTGGGGCAACTGGCGCCAAGGTTGACCTAGGACAAAAACCAAAAGATCTTACGGATGGTTTCCGCGGAGACCTTGACCGTGCCGAAAAAGAACGCGGTAAAGAACGTGCTGATATCGCAAAGCTACTAGAAGCCAAAACAGTTAAGTTAACTGAGGAAGAAAAGGCGGTGGCTAAAAAAGCTGCAGATAAAAAGATTCTCGATAATGTTAAATTAACTGACGCAGAAAAAGCCGGCAAAAACGATAAGGAGCAACTTGCTCTAAGGCTGGAGAAATTTAAGCAAACCGACAAGTCTTCAATTATTGAGGGTGAAATTAAATCGTCGGAAGAGGCAAAGAATAGGGTGGTAACACAAGAACGCCAAAAATCATATTTTGAACAACTAAAAAATAAAAACTATATTGAAGGTGGGGAGATTATTCCACAGGCAATAAAATTTGGTAATGCCGGGGCAACCAAAAAAGCAGAGAAAGAAATCGGCTCAAAATATAAATCTGACCAAGAAATATCTAAACTTGAAGGAACGATAAAAAGTTTGATGGGGAGCAACCAATCTGTGAAAGAAGCCATTGATTCATTTACAAAAGAGTCAATAAATATACAAATGAAACTCGACGAACTCGGCGACCGTGGAGATAAGAATGATCGCGCAAAACTACTATTTGAAAGAGAAACAGCAAAAAATAACGCAAGAAATCTCCAAAGATTTGTAGAAAGTCTTGAAAGGATGAAAGCAAGAGAAGATAATAAAAAAACAGAGGGTAAGTAAAAAATTACTTTTAAGATGAACTACACAAACCAACAACTTGAACAAATGCTCGAGCATCTCCCAGACGATGTGAAAGATGTTCTTTTTGGTTTTGATACTGGTAAAAAAATTAGAGAAATTGGATCAAAATACTCTCTCCATATTGATAAGTTAACAATCTTGGTTGATGAAACAAACTTGGTTATGTTTGGCATAACAAACCCAAAAGATTTTTTGGGGGTAGTGGAGTCAAAGCTTGGTGTGACTCACGATATCGCCGGCTTAATTGTCCACGATATAAATGAGCAAATTTTTGGTTCAATTCGTGAATCGTTAAAAAAGGTACATGGCGAAACCGAGCTAGTTGAAGTAAAACATGATGCATACAGAGAAGATGTTCCACAAAATAATGTACTTGAGCAAACCGCACTAAACCCTGTTGATAAAACCATATTTAAAGAAAGTGGTGTTGAAATTGTAAGTGAAGACAAGCACATGGAAACCGAAGAAAACGAAAGTCTTATAAGAGAAAATGTACTAAATGACGTTGAAAATCCATTAATCACACCGGAAAGAGAACTTTCTTCAGGTAAAACTATTCCCCAAATTTCTTCACAAAAAGTTCTACCTGTTCTCGAGGAAAAAAATTCTACTGCAAAGGAAAGTGCTTCTACGCCAATTGATATAGTTGAACAAAAACTAACAGACTCTTTCGCTCTTCCTAAAAAAGAGACAAAGTACCAACTGGATCCATATCGAGAACAAATCTAATTCCAGAAACAATGATTCTGATAATCGTTGTTATGAAGTTTGGCTTCGTATTGCTTTCTTTTTCTTCAGCTCTAGTTTTTCTCCTTAAAAACATTACGCAACGCGACGGCGTGAGTATAGTAAAAAATCAGCAGATTTTTATACGTGTTTTTAAAGAGAAAAATAAAAACCTAAACAACTTTAAAACATCTAATAGTACGCTATACTAATTAAATGCAGTTTCATGTTCCGCAATTTATTGAAGTAGAGGATAAGATTTTTGGTCCATTTACTTTTAAACAATTTATTTACCTAGCTGGTGGAGCGGGAATGGCTTTTGTTGTGTATAAAATACTAGACAGCTTTCTTCCTTTAGTAATTACTCTATTTTTTGTGATTCCTATAGTAGCCCTCGCAGTTGCTTTTGCATTTTATAAAATAAATGACAAACCGTTCATTTACAGCGTTGAGGCAGCTTTTCGCTACTACCTCGGAGAAAAACTATATATTTGGAAAAAAGAAAATCGGCCAATGGAGATAACAAAAAAAGCAAAGAAGGGTGACACTGACAATTCTTTGGTTCCGCGCCTCTCTGATAGTAAACTAAAAGATCTCTCTTGGGGTCTTGATGTTTTAACCACGAGCAAAGAAGAATGATTTCACAAAAAGGAGTTTTTTCTCGTGAAAAAAAGAAGTAAAGAGCCTTGTGAACATACATTTTAGTGTCTATTTGCTATACTAACCACAAATAACCAATGGCTATTCAATCTAAAGCAGCTCAAGATTTTGTTCCTATTAAAGAAGTACGCGATGGCGTTGTTGTTTTAAAAGACGGCTCTTTGAGGGCGCTAATCATGACTTCTTCTTTAAATCTCGCTTTAAAATCAGAAGACGAGCAGACTGCTACTATTTTACAATTCCAAGGTTTTTTAAACTCATTGGATTTCTCAATTCAAATATTCATTCAATCTCGCAAGCTAGACATAAAGCCATACATAACAATGCTTGAAGACAGAATGAAAGAACAATTAGAAGATCTTCTTAAAATACAGACTCGAGAATATATTGATTTTATAAAAAACCTTGCTGAAACAAGAAACATTATGACTAAAAACTTTTTTATAGTGGTTCCTTATAGCGCCCCATCTATTGGAGGGAAGGGTAGTAGTGGTTTTTCACTTCCTCCGATTCCAGGAATGACGGGAAATAAAGAACCAACCGCGGAGTCCCGTATCGCTGAAACAGAACTTTTTGAAGAAAGTCGTTCACAGCTTGACCAGCGTGTCTCAGTGGTTGCTCAGGGGCTATCTCGTTTTGGAGTTAGAGCTGTCCAGCTTGGAACCGAAGAGGTTATCGAGGTTTTTTATAAAATTTTTAATCCAGGAGAGACAGAAAAAGCTATCAAGCTCAATCAATAAATACCATGGGAATATTTGATTTCATAACAGGAAATGAAAAAAAAGAGGAGGAAATTACCCCGATTCTTCCACAAGAAATCTATCAAGCAGCAACACTTGAGCTTCGTGATATTATCGCCCCTTCGGCTTTAAAAATTGAGCCTAGGGCTCTAAACCTCGGCGACAAAATAGCGCGTACTTTTTTTGTTATTTCTTATCCGAGAGTTTTAGCTGACAACTGGTTTTCTCCAATCATAAACCTAGATAAGGTTTTTGATGTTTCAATTTTTATACACCCAATAGAAACAGCCAAGATTCTTCATACTTTCCAGAAAAAAGTTGCTGAGGTTCAAAGCCAAATACATATGCGCGAAGAGAAAGGTATGGTTCGCGACCCTATGCTTGATACTGCATACCAAGACCTAGAATCTCTTCGCGACTCTCTTCAGCAAGCCCAAGAAAAAATATTTGATGTCGGTCTATATCTAACGATATACGGAACAACCGAGGCAGAACTTGATAAAATAGAGTCCGAAATAAAATCAATCCTTGAATCTAAGATGGTTTATGTTAAACCAGCTCTTTTCCAACAAGAACAAGGATTTAAAAGTGTTATTCCAATAGCGTCAGATGAGCTAGGTGTCCATTCTAAATTAAACTCTTCTCCACTATCTTCTCTTTTCCCATTTGTTTCTTTTGACCTCACTTCTGATCGCGGAATTTTATATGGAATAAATAGACACAATTCAAGTCTTGTTCTTTTTGATCGTTATTCACTTGAAAACTACAACTCAATTATTTTTGCTAAGGCTGGTTCTGGAAAATCTTACACTACCAAGCTTGAAATAATCCGCACGCTTATGTTTGATACGGAGGTTATCGTTATCGACCCAGAGCGTGAATATGAATATTTGGCTGAAGCGACAGGTGGACGTTATTTTAATATTTCTCTTACTTCAGACCACCACATAAACCCGTTTGATCTTCCAGTTCCTCGCGAAGATGAGTCAGCTGCTGATGTTTTGCGTTCAAATATCGTAAATCTCGTCGGATTGTTTCGTATTATGCTCGGAGGTCTTTCTCCGGGAGAAGATTCCCTTATCGACCGCGCAATTACGGAAACTTATAACCTCAAAGACATTACCGCTGATTCAGACTTTTCTGCGATCGAACCACCACTACTTTCAGACTTCGAAATGGTCCTTTCTGGAATGGACGGTAGCGCAGATCTTCTTCAAAAGTTATCTAAATACACAAAAGGAACTTGGTCTGGTTTCATAAACAAACCAACCAATGTTGATATCAACAAAAAATTCGTTGTTTTTTCTGTGCGTGACATGGAGGATGAGTTGAAACCTGTTGCAATGTACATTGTTACTCACTATATCTGGAATGCTGTTCGTAAAAATCTTAAAAAACGCCTCCTTGTAGTTGACGAAGCTTGGTGGATGATGAAATCAGAAGATACAGCTTCTTTTCTTTTCAGTATCGCTAAGCGTGGCCGTAAATATTACTTGGGACTTGCAACAATTACTCAAGATGTCGGCGACTTTCTTAATTCTCCATATGGCCTTCCTATTATTACAAACTCGTCAATACAAATTCTTTTAAAACAGTCTCCTTCTTCTATTGATATGGTTCAAAAAACTTTCAACTTAACAGACGAGGAAAAATATCTTCTTCTTGAATCGGGAGTTGGAGAGGGAATCTTCTTTGCCGGCCTTAAGCACGTGGCTTTAAAAATTGTTGCTTCGTACACCGAAGACCAGATAATAACTTCGGACCCATCGCAAGTTCTAGCAATCAAAAAAGCCAAAAATGACTTAGCTACAGCCGAATCTGAGTAATAAGCCAATTTATACAAACAGGTGAATAAAGAAAAAAAACTAGAAAATAAACAAAACGTTGAGCTATTGAGAGAGGGGAGCTTAACAAAAAGTAGAAAGTTAACTGGCTTTGGTTTTATGCTTATGCTTGGTTTTGCTTTAATCAAAGATCTTTTAGATTTACTTAATCTCACCATGATTCTCTCGGCTATGTCTGTTTTCTTTACATTTTTTTTTAACATAACACTCTTTTTTTATTTATTTATGAACGGCATTAGTTTTACTGGTAGATATGCTGGAAGGAAGTTGGCTGTTCTCGCAGGACAGTTTATAATAGAGGTAATCCCTTTCGTTAATATTATTCCGGCAACAGCTTTAAGTCTTGTTGTTTTGCGCACCATAGAAAACCACATCTTTTTGAAAAAAATAGTTACGAAAGTAGAAGAATTAAATGTTATTTAACAAAAAAATTATTTTTAAGAATTTACTTTTGTTAAGTTTTTTAATATTTCCTTTAGTAACGTTTAGCCAGTCCTCCTCTCTTTTGATTCAAATCTCACCAGAGATCCCAGAGCCACAAGACGTGGTAACAGCCTCAGTTTCAAGCTCTTCCTTTAATCTAGACCTCGCAAACATAACCTGGTCTTTAGGCGGTAAAAAAATTTCTTCAAATGTTGGTCAAAAATCTGTTTCTTTTAAGGTCGGGGAAGTTGGTGAACCAATATCAATAAAAGCTAGTGCTACGTTAGGAAATACCTCCGCACAAGGAACTTTGGTAGTAAACCCATCAGAAATCAACCTACTTTGGCAGGCAACGGATGTTTACACTCCACCTTTTTACAAAGGGAAAGCTCTCCCAACATCGGAATCATCAATAAAAATAACAGCTATTCCTAATATTTGGAAAAGTAATGGTGGTACATATAAAACAAGTGAGCTTTCTTACAAATGGCGCCGTGATTCTGAAGTTTTAGGTTCACTTTCCGGCAGGGGTGTTTCCACGCTTTTTTTAAAAAATGATTACCTTAAAAAAAGCGAGCAAATAGGAGTCGAGGCAAGAAATACTTCCGATTTTAAAGTTGGGAGAGAAGAAGTTGTAATTCAAATAGTAGAGCCTAAAATTTTATTTTATGAAAAGAATCCTATTTTAGGTATTTTATATGGAAAAGCACTTTCAGGTTCACTTCCTCTCTCAAACGAAGAACTTTCCATAGCAGCTGAGCCATATTTTTTCTCTCCAAACAACAAAACAAGTAGTAAAATAAAATACAGCTGGTCACTTAACGGTAATCCAGTAAAAGCAGAGAACTTAAATCCCGGGGTTCTTATTGTAAGACAGCAATCTGGCACAAGTGGGTCTGCAGACATCTCTCTTCTAGTAACAAATCCTTCTAAAATAATGCTCTCGGCGGTCGGCAATATTATGTTAAACTTTAAAGGACGTTAGTATGAAAAAATTCTTTTTACTTCTCTCTATCCTTCCGTTTTTTATTTTTTGTGGGGTTGCTTCCGCGCAAGAATACACATTACTCGAACCGGGAGTTTATAATGACCAATTTGCTGTAATTAATAGCGAAACATCCTTTTCTGATTACCTTAATCTTATTTTTAAAATTGGCATTGGTATTGCAGCTGGCCTTGCTGTAATCCAAATAGTTATCGGAGGAATTCAATATATGGCAAGCGAATCTCCTTTTAAAATAGGGGACGCCAAATCTAAAATTGAGGGAGCAATCTTGGGGCTTATCCTTGCTCTCGGTATCTATATTTTCCTATATACAATAAATCCTGATTTAGTAAGCCTTAATCTAAATATCGCCAAAACAGCGCCGTCAATGACTGGCACTACTCCTAGCGTATCTTCTGGTGCTGGCACTCGTAGTACTACCGGTGTCATAGGAGGCGACCCAACAGTTACACAAGCAATCAAAGATAGAATCGCCGCAATCCTAAAAGACGAACAAAGAGTTAGAGATAGATTAAAAACTCTTAACGTTGGAATAAATGCGAGCCCTTGTACTGTTTATGGCCAAAAAAGCTGTACAAATGTCGGACTGCTCCCTGATTCCACAATTGCTTTTTTAGGAACACTTAAAAAAGCTTGTGGTTCTGATTGTGTTGTTGTTGTAAGTGGTGGAACAGAGTTTTGGAGACATGCAACACACGCGGAAAACCGCCCGATAGTCGATATTGGTAAAAATAGCTCTGGTCCGAAAATAACTGAGTATATAATTAAAACTGGCCTAGCGAGCGGAACAAGAACAAACCCAAATAATTGTTCGTCAATTGGTCAAACCTGTATTTTTGGTGGTGCTCGTTTTTACAACGAAAACTCTGAGCACTGGCACGTAACAACACCATAAATAAACACATGTCCACAAAAACCACACTAGCAATCATCCTTTCTCTTGTTTTAGTTGCCTTTGCTGGCACAGGTTGGTTCTTCTTGAATAGAAGTGGTTCAAACATTTTGGGTACAAGCGATAATGGTTCTAGTTTTTCTCCGTTTGGTATTTTTGATAATAGAGAAAAAGGTAGTGGTACAAATGATGGTGTATCAAACAATGGAGAGGGGACACAAACAGGAGAGGCAAATACTAATCAATTAAAAAAACAGAAACTTTTAAAATTATCGCCTCGTCCGACTGCTGGTTTTATTGTCTTTGAGAGAGCAAGTTCAACAATTGTCCGTTATGTAGAAAAAGAGAACGGTCACGTTCAAGAAATAAACACTTCCTCCCTCGAAAGTAAGCGTTTAACCAATACAACTATTCCAAAAATACACGAGGCTATTTTTTCCGACAAAGGAGAAAGTGTTTTACTCCGCTATCTAAAAGAAGAAGATAATATTATTCAAACATATTCAGCAAAAATACAAACAAGCGCAACAACTTCTGATGAGGGTATTCTTGTTGGCTCTTTTATCGATGAAAACATAAACCAAATAGCTGTTTCTCCAGATAAATTAAAAATATTTACATTAATCAATTATGGTAACTCTTCTGTTGGAAGCATCTCTTTCTTTGATGGGTCAAAAAAGTCACAAATCTTTCAGTCTACTTTCACAGAGTGGCTTCCTCAATGGGTAGAAGGTGATGTTATTTTCCTTAACACAAAACCTTCTTCTTCTGTCTTTGGTTTCAATTACTCTATTACAGTAAAAAACCCTGCTTTAATAAAAGTTATTGGTAAAAAATACGGGCTCACCACCTTACTTTCCCCGGATGGAAATCGTGCTGTTTTTTCAGAAAATAACGAAGGTGGGTTATCTTTATCTGTTTTTAACAAAAAAACAAAAACTACCTATTCTCTTGGCTTAGCAACCCTCTCTGAAAAATGTGTTTGGTCTTCAAATAACATAAGCACTTATTGTGCTGTTCCAGAAACTACACCAAGAGTACCTGGTGGCTACCCTGATTCGTGGTACCAAGGATTGATCAGTTTTTCTGATACCGTTTGGAAAATTGATACTGAGTCTGGTGCAACAGACCAACTAGCAAACCTGCGAGAAATTTCAAGAGAACAAATAGATGTTACCTCACCACAAATAAATCAAAATGGGGATAAATTTGTTTTTATAAACAAAACAGATAACTCTCTTTGGCTTTTGTCTCTCTAGTATTTATTAAAGAGAGGCGAGACTGGATGGTTCTGTGTATTTAACAACAACTCTTCGTTCACTACCAACACCAATAGATTCTGTTTTGATATCTGGTAACGTTTTTAGAAAGGTATGAACAACCATTCGTTCATAAGACGACATTGGCTCAAGCTCAACACTTGATTTAAAAAAGCGCGCTCTTTCCACCATCATTTTTGCTTTATTTTTTAAATCATCAATTTTTCTTTGTTGGTATCCGTTTACATCAACAATAAAAGAGAGTTGTTCGTCTGATTTTGTCTTACTTAAACTTTGGTCAACCATTCTTTTGATGAGGTGATTTAAAGAGAGGAGGGAAGTACCATCTTTACCAACAAGAAAATCAACATCATTTGTTTTAATTGAAAAAATATAAGAACCATCATCTTCCTTTTTTATTTCAACTTCCTCAAAAGTAGTCGTGAGTTTTTTAAGGGTTTCCTCTATTATTTTTTTTATTTCTTCTGTATTCATTTTATGCTGAAATTTGTGGATTTTTCACATCGTACTTTTCCATTCCTTTTCTTATAACAATTTCTTGTCCAATAGAAAAGAGGTTGCTTACAACCCAATAAAGAGCAACTGCTGCTGGAAATCTTGTTGCGATAACAAGAATAACAACTGGTAAAACGTATTTCATTTGCATATGCATATTTCTAGCCAAATCCTCCTGAAAAGTGGGGGCTTCTTTTCCTTCCTTTTTATGTGGGGCTGGTAAAAGTGCGGCTAGAAAATATTGTGAGACTGCTGCAAGAAAGGCTAAAAGGTAGCTTGGTGTATGTGTATCAATTATTCCCAAAAACAAAGAATTAACTATCTGAGGAAAAACAACGAATGAATAAAGGGAGTCTTCATCTAAGACTATTCCTGTCGCCAAAACATTATAAAGTCCGATTGCTATAAAAACCTGAATAATCGCAATCAAACAGCTGGAAAATGGATTAACATTGTGCTTTTTATAAAGCTCCATCGTTTGGCGCGCTTGTTCCTCTTTACTTTTCCCTTTTTCTTTTATTAAAGCGAGTTCTGGTTCTAATTTTCTCATTAAAACCTGTGTTCTGATAGATTTCTTTGTTAAAGGGAAGAGAACGAGCTTAACAAGCAACGTTAACAGGATGATTGCAACCGCAACATTTCCACCGGGAATACTGTTGATTAAAAAAACAAGGCCGTTATATAACGGTTGATGAATTAAAACTTCCCAAAGGTAAGCCATTTCTCTATTCTACGACCAATGGCTCCTTTTTAGCAACATCTACGGAACAAGATCTATTCTGGGTTCTGCTCCAGGATGACAACGTATTATTCTCTTTAAAAACAGCTTGGTTCCCAAAAATGAACCATGTTTTTCAATAGCCTGAACACAATACTCTGAACAAGTTGGGTAAAAACCACATGTTGGGGTTTTTATGAAATAAGAAGGAATTCCTTTGTCTGGAGATAAATATTTTTGATACTTTCTAATAATAAAAATTATTATTTTTTTCATAAAATACCTGCTTTTTTCATTAATTCATTTATATTTTTTTCTAATGTAGAAAAATCTGCATTTATTACCTCTTTTTTTACAAAAACCAAGCAAATATAGCCGTTTTTTATGTTTGGTAAGGATTTTTTAATCGCTTCATAGACACGACGGCGTGTTTTGTTTCTTAAAACTGCTGTTTTCGCTACTTTTTTTGAGACAACACAAGAGAATAGTGTTTTTTCTGCTGTTTTTGCCCCAGGAACAATTTTGATTGAAAAAAACGGAGATACGTAGCTTTTTGTGGAAATAGCTGAAAAGGCCGAGTTAAACTCTTTTGTTTTCACCCTCCTTTTTTTTGCGAGCATTTTTTTGTTCTTAAACCGAAAGCTTTTTTCTTCCTTTTGCTGCTCTTCGCTTAATTACCTTCTTTCCTCCTTTTGTTGCTTTCCTAACCAAAAAACCGTGAGCTTTGGCTCTTTTTTTCTTTTTTGGCTGATATGTTTGGGACATGAATTATTAGAGATTATTACTAAAGACAAAACAAATGTGTTCTAGTTTTAGAATCACCACCTTGTTAACACTTTATTAACATAAAAACGTTTTTTTGTCACGTTCCCTTTTTGGTTTTACCCATTATAATATCCGAACAAACAACTCTTTATGCTCGACTTAAAAAATCTTTGGACAAACACACTTCTTGAAGTAGAGCTTCATGTTTCAAAAGCAAATTTTAGTACATGGTTTAAAAACACCGACATTGTAAAAGAAGAGGGGGGTATTATCTTTGTTGGAGTTCCTAATGAATTTGTTAAAGATTGGATATTTAACAAATATCATAAATTTATTCTTCAAAAGATGCGCGACACATCAGAGTATGTTCGTGGTCTTGAATATGTTGTTGTTAAAAACCTAAATGAGAAACCAAAACAAGTAACCAGTGATTTTTCAAAATCTCCTTTATTACGTGAACTTCCCTTAGCAGATCTGTATATAAACAAAGACGATAATCTAAATCCTCGCTACACCTTTGATTCGTTTGTTATTGGTTCTTTTAATGAACTTGCATACAGTGCCGCTCAAGCGGTACTTGAAAAACCAGGAACAGCTTACAATCCTCTTTTTATTTACGGAAGAACAGGTCTTGGAAAAACCCACCTTATTCAAGCAGTAGGGAATACTTTAAAAACAAAACATAACGGGAGAAAAGTTTTTTACACCACATCAGAGAAGTTTTCTGTTGACTTTGTTACCTCGATGCAGGCAAACAAAGTACCAGCTTTTAAAGAGAAGTATCGAAAATACGATATGTTGATTGTTGATGATGTGCAATTTCTTTCAAACAAAGAAAAAACCCAAGAGGAGTTGTTTCACCTTTTTAATGCTTTTTACGATAACAACAAACAAATTATTTTTTCTTCAGACGTTCACCCTAATTTTATTCCAAACTTAGAAGAAAGATTAAAGTCTAGGTTTGGTGCTGGTATGACAGTTGATGTTAGTCAACCAGAGTACGAGTCTCGTCTCTCTATTTTATCCGCAAAAGCAAAAGAAAATAACTTCTTCCCTCCAGAAGAGGTGATGCAGTACGTTGCTTCGATAATCCAAGGAAACATTAGAGAATTGGAGGGAGCTTTAAATCTTGTTATTTGTCACACAAAGCTTAAAAACAAAGATCTTTCTTTGTTTGATATAAAAAACCTTTTAAAAAACAACATTAAACCAAAGAAAAATATGGCGGTAAAAGATGTTGTTAAAATAATCGCTGACTTTTACCATATTGACGAAAGTAGTGTGTATGAAAAAACAAGAAGGAAGGATGTTGTTAAACCAAGACAAGTAGCTATGTATATTTTAAGAGAGGAGTTTGATATTTCTTACCCTTCTATTGGACAAAAGATGGGTGGCCGTGACCATACAACAGTTATTCACTCTTGTGAAAAAATTAAAAAAGAAATTAAAACGGACAATTCTTTATTACAAGAATTAGAACAAATTAAGGCTTTGTTTTAATTTATATCTTGTGGATAAAGTGTTATTGAAATAAAAACATGAAGTTAATAAAAACTACTAAATATAGTGTTTTAATAAAAAATCAAATTTTTGTTTTTTATTATCAGTTGTTTATTAACACTTTAGTTGATAAAAAAAATATTATTAAAAGGTTAATAAATAATACTTTTTTACTTTTATCCACATATCAACAGTCTCATAATAATAATCATAACTCTTATATATAAATACTATGAAGATAGAATGCTTAGTAGAAAAAATTAAAGACAGTGTTTCTATAACTGAGAGAGCTACTGGTAAAAACTTAACATTAAATGTTTTAAGTTGTGTCCTTTTGATTGCTAGTGGAAAAACATTAAAAATAAGAGCAACAAATTTAGATCTTGGAGTAGAAATTGAAATTCCAGCAAAAATAGAAAAAGAAGGAATAGTGGCTATTAAAGGAAGTACTTTAAATAATTTTCTCTCTGGAATACAAAATGAAAAAAATGTTGTTTTAGAAGTAGTTAATGAGAATATTTTAGTTACAACAAAAAATAATAAAACAATTATAAAATGTTACCCATATAACGACTTTCCAACAATTCCAACTATCTCAACGAACACATCTTTTGAAATAGAAGCAAAAACTTTTAATAACGGAGTAAAATCAGTTTTTTATAGTGCTGCTGTAACAGAGATAAAACCAGAAATAGCTAGTGTTTATTTTTATCAAAACAATAACGAATTAGTTTTTGTCGCCACAGACTCTTTTCGTTTAGCAGAAAAAAGAATAAAAACAAAAACAATTAATGATTTTAATGGAATTATTATACCTTTTAAAAATATTACCGAGATTGTAAAAATTACAGAGAATATAGATGGTTTAATAACAATAAAAACAACTAAAAACCAATTATCAATATCTTTTAATGGAGTTTATATAACCTCAAGATTAATAGATGGTGTTTTTCCTGACTATCAACAAATAATACCAAAAGAGAAAAAAACAGAAGTTGTTGTTTTAAAACAAGATCTTATTAATGCTTTTAAATTAAGCAACACCTTTCTTGATAAATTTAATCAAGTTTCGTTTTTTGTATCACCAAAAACAAAACAAGTAAAAATAAAAACAAAAAATCAGGATGTTGGGGAAACAGATACAAATATTGAAGCGGCGATATCAGGAGAGGAGGTTGAGGTTAATTTTAACTACAGATATATTTTTGACTGTTTCCAATCAATCACACAAGATAGTCTAATTCTACAATTTAATGGTAATTCAAAACCATTAATCATAAAAAACGTTTCTGATAATTCGTTTCTTTATCTTGTAATGCCAATGAATAGATAAGTATGGATTTAAACAACATTGGGTCTCTTTTTGATAAAATTAAAAAAATAATTTTAGAAAAAGATGTTATTTTATCAATAATATCTGAGACAGTTAAAAAAGAGACTAATATTGAAATAGATAAAAAAAATATAAAAATAAACAAAAAAGTAGCATCACTACAGTGTTCACCAAAAGAAAAAAGCTATATTTATATTAAAAAATCAGAAATTATAAAAGCAATAAATAAAGAAGCCGGTAAAGAGTTAATTATAGATTTAAACTAAAAATCAAAAGAAATTGATTGAGATAAAGAAGTCTTGTTAAAAACAGAATCATACACAACAACCCTAAAAGTATTATAGTCAGAGTTTAAATCATCATTTTTTACAGTAAAGGAAAAACCAAAAACATCAGAAGAACTACCAAGAAAGGTGTTGTTCAAAAAATAATCAATCCTAGAGATATTGTAACGAGAAGAAATATTAAGTTCTGGTTTTATCTTTTCACCAATTTTATAAACTTTCGAAGTAGAAGGCTCTGTTATTCTAACAACCGGAATATTTTTTTGAGTATGAACATCATCATATTCTTTTGGTATAGAACTTTCTTCGTAACCAATAACTAAACTAGGGTTGTTTGCTCCCCATTGCAAAACTGCTGCTTCCCATAACCTAAATTGAGGATCGTTTGAAGGATTTTCTGGTTGGGGTCCAAATGGGTCGTTTTTTGAAACCCAGTAAAGAATACTGTGGAGATTTTTAATAACACGTTCCTCTTTTGTTTCATTTGGTGTGTATTCTGTTGCTAGTTTTCCTGAAATTTTATCAACTGTAAAAGTTTTTCCACCCTGCCACACTCCTCGGAGAATTGGTTTTAGTGATGGATCGATTGGTTTTGGTTTTTCAAATTGTTCTGGTGTTGAGGTTGATAGGGCATACATCATAAATTCGTGCCACATCGGCGCAACAATAAAACCAGCAATCTTTTTTTGCATAGGGCTATTGTCGTTGTTTCCAGCCCAAGCTCCAACTGAAATGGATGGAGTATACCCAAGTATCCAAGCATCACGATAATCGTTTGTAGTACCTGTTTTGGATGCTACATCGCCGTGACCTTCAACATACAAAGCAGAGTGTTCTCCAAACTCAGGAGCTCGAGCTTTGTTGTCAGAAAGTATATCTGATATTTGAAGAGCAATATCTTTTGGTATCACAACACTTCCGTTTTCCTTAAATTCTTCAAGAATTTTTCCATCACCATCTTCGACACGAAGAATACTTTGATAAGGGTTACGGACTCCTCCGTTTGCAAACACAGAGTAACCACTAGTCATATCAAGAAGGGAAACTTCACCACCTCCCAAAACAAGAGTAAGACCATACCGACTAGAGTCATTTACCAAACTTTTTATTCCCATTACTCTTGCTGTGTTAATAGAGTCTTGAATACCAGCAAGATAAAGAGCCTTAATGGCGGGTATGTTTCTTGATTGTGCGAGGGCGTTTCTAATAGACATTGGACCAAAGTATTTACCATCAAAATTTTCTGGCTGGTAACAATCCTCAGCTTTTGCTCCGGGAAGAGGTTTTCCATCTGCGGTACAAGTTGTTTGGAACTCAGTTTTAACGTCAAAAAGCACTGTATCAGGGGTGTACCCTTTCATAAATGTGGTTGCGTAAACGAATGGTTTAAAAGATGAACCAGGTTGTCTGTTTGCGAGGGCGACATTAAAGTTCCCATCAATTTTTTTATCAAAGTAATCACGAGAACCAACCATTACAAGAATCTGTCCTGTTTTAGGGTCAATAGCTACCAAACTAGCATTTGTTGCGTTAAACTTTACTTCATTTTCCAAAGCGGTTCGCTTAACAATTTCTTCAGCTTTAGTTTGTAGGTCGTAATCTAGTGTTGTTGTAATTTTTAAACCACCAGATTCTAATGCGTCGAGGCCATATTTTTGTTCTAGGTATTCTCTAACAAAGAAAACAAAGTGCATTGCTTTTGCATTATTGGTCGTGTTTGGAAGAAAAACAACCACCTCATTTTTTGCTGTTTCGTATTCATCTTGTTTAATGAACCCTAAATCAACCATTCTTTTCAAGACATAGTTTTTTCTAATCTCTAATTTCTCTTTGTTATTTCCGTAAGGAGAATAAAAGGTTGGTGCTTGTGGTAGGGCGGCGAGATAGGCAGATTGTCCCAAGGTTAAATCCTTTGCGCTTACACCAAAAAAAAGTTTACTTGCTTCTTCGATGCCGTAAATATTTCCTCCATAAGGAGCTTCGTTTAGATAAAGAGAAAGAATCTCTTCTTTGGTTGTGGTTTTTTCTAGTTTTAACGACAAGACCCACTCCTTTAGTTTACGAGAGATACTTTTGTCTTTGGTTAAAATAGCGTTTTTTACAACCTGTTGGGTTATGGTTGAACCGCCTTGAGAATAACCACCAGAAAAAATGTTTACTAAGACAGCGCGAAGAATAGCGGAAGGTTTAATTCCTTGATGTTGATAAAACTCAGAATCCTCAATCGCAACAGTCGCGTTTTTGGCATAAACACTAATATCGCTCCACGGAACAACCGTGCGACGGACCCCTTGATGAACATCGTAAAGTAGTATTTTACCGGTGCGGTCGTATATTTTTGTAGAACTCGAAACCTTCCTTTCGTCAAAAGAATTAAAGTCCGGAAGACGTAAATTCGAAAGCCACAAAAAAACAAAACCACCAGCAATAAAAGAAATGATAAAGAAGGTTCTTAAGGGGTGTTTACGCACTGTTTTGTGGGCAATATGGAGTCTTTTCATAAAATTAAGCATACCACGCGAAATCCTTTACCGTAAGACAAATAAAGGCTTTTGTGATAAAGTTTGAGACATGAAAGTTAGTACTGACGAGCAGAAAATTAAACATTTACTTACCCACTCAGTTGAAGAAGTTTTTGTTAGAGAATCGTTGGAAAAGAAGCTTCGCTCAGGGAAACAACTTCGTGTTAAATTAGGGTTTGATCCAACCTCGCCTTTTTTACATATTGGGAGAGCAATTGTTTTATGGAAGCTTCGTGAATTTCAAGAACTTGGACACAAGGTTGTTTTTATTGTTGGCGACACCACGGCTTTAATCGGCGACCCTTCGGATAAACTTGAAAAAAGGCCAATGCTCACAACTAAAAAAATAAAAGATAATTTAAAAAATTACAGAGCTCAAGTCGGAAAAATTTTAGACTTAAAAAAAGCGGAATTCCACTTTAATTCTAAGTGGTTAAAAAAGCTGAACTTCAATGAGATTATTGAACTAGCAGAGTGTTTTTCTTTGCAACAAATGTCGCATCGCAGAAATTTTGCAGATCGTATTGAAAAAGGGGAAGAGATTTCTTTGCGGGAATTACTCTACCCACTTATGCAGGGCTATGACTCCGTTGCCGTAAAAGCTGATGTAGAAATAGGTGGATTTGACCAACTATTTAATCTAAAAGCCGGAAGAATAATTCAAAAACATTATGGACAAACAGAACAAGACATAATTAACTGCCAAATGCTTGAGGGTACAGACGGAAGAAAAATGTCTTCTTCTTGGGGAAATGTGATTAATCTCTTGGATGAACCGACCGACATGTATGGCAAGGTTATGGCAGTAAGGGATGATTTGATTGTTAAATATTTTACTCTTTGCACTAGGCTTTCAGATGAAGAAATAAACAACATCAAAAAAACAGTAGAAGAAGGAGGAAACCCACGTGATGCCAAGATGCGTTTAGGTAAAGAAATAGTTTCTCTTTATCATGGTGAGAAAAAAGCAAAAGAAGCAGAAGAAAACTTCATTAAAACTTTTCAAAAAGGAGGCGTTTCTGAAGACGCGACCGTTGTTACTATAAAAAAAGAAGAATTATTGGTTGATGTATTGCTTAAAGAAAAAATAATTTCTTCAAAAAACGAATGGAGGAGACTTGTAGAAGAAAACGCAATATTTAACATGGATACGAATGAAAAAATAACAGACCAGTATTTTAAGGTTGTTAATCCTATAACGCTTCGAGTCGGTAAAAGAAGGTTTGTAAAAATAAATACTAAAAAGTAAAAAAGCGGGACACATTGTCCCGCTTTTTTACTTTTTACCAAACCCCCTCCTCTTCGTCGTCGGTTGCTGCGACACCAAGGTCATCAACATCTAAATCATCCGGAAGACCATCTTCGCTTAAAAGGTCATCTCCCAAAAGACCATCGACTGCTTCATCAGACAAAACGTCTGGTGTTTCTTTCATATCATCTTCCATAAAACAAAAATAAGATTTAATTTATAAAAAACACACGTTTTCAGAGATAATTTAGGTGTCACACAGACTCCATTTTCTTCTCTCTGGACTAACATATTTTCAATTTAAAACCCTAACTCCCACTGTTGTATCAAAAACAAAAAAAAGTGCAAACTTTTTAGTGGATAAGACTAGTTTCTAAGGTAAGCAAAGCAGGTTAATCCTATTGCTACAGCATCCATTTCGTCGTCAGATTTTATCTTTTTTTGTATTTTTATTAACTTCTGAACCATAGAGTCAACTTGAGATTTCGTCGCTTTTCCATAGCCGGTTACCGCTACTTTTATTTGAAGAGGGGTGTATTCGTGGACGGGAAGACCTCCACGTGTTCCTTCGTAGACAATAACGCCACGAGCCTGTGAAACTACCATCGCCGTTTTTTGGTTGGTTGCAAAAAATAATGACTCGATTGCAAGAGCGTTTGGTTCGTATTCCGTTACGATTTCGTTTATATGCGAACCAATTAAATTGAGACGTTCAGGAAGAGATAAGGAAGATTTTGTTTTAAAACATTCCGAGAAAATAAGTACTTCTTTCCCTCCACGCTCTTTTTCTAAAATAGCGATACCAACTCTTTCTAGTCCAGGATCAACAGCAAGTATGCGCATTTTAATTTTATTTTAGTTTCCGTTCGTGTAAACATCTTGAACATCTTCTCTTTCTTCTAGTTCTTCGATCAATAAAGAAAGTTTCCCGCCGTCTTCATCAGACAAAGGAACAGTTACTTGTGGAATCCACTCGCCATTTTCTTTGGCAAAAGCCCAGGCAGCAGCTCCTTGTGAAGCGAGGGCAGATCCATGCAAAGAAAGAAGGTGTTTAATTTCAGCAGCGCTTCTATTTTTACTGTCAGTTAGTCCTTCGATTAAAATTGCAGAACCACCAGGGCCATATGCTTCGTACATTACCTCAAATAATTCACCCATATCGGCGCTTGTTCCTTTTTTAACAGCGCGCTCAATAGTGTCTTTTGGCATGTTTTCTTTTTTTGCTTTTTCAATCATCACCCTAAGACCAGGAGAGCTTGCATCACCTTTAACACGTTTAGATTCTTGGGAAATAGCACGAGCAAGTTTTGCAAAAACCTTACTACGCTTAGCATCTTCGCTTCCTTTCTGTCTTTTTATTTGGGACCACTTTGAATGACCGGACATTTTAATTAAGGGTTAGTTTATATAGCTTTCAGCTTATAACAAGAAGAAGAAAGTACAAAATTAGTATTTTGTTAGATTAAATAAGTTTTTCTTGCCTATCAACCGGTAGCTCAAAATCTAAATGTAGATATGCGCTAGGAGTAGCGATGCGACCACGAGCAGTGCGTTCAAGTAATCCAAGCTGAATCAAATATGGCTCGATAACCTCTTCAATTGTTGCCTCCTCCTCTCCTGTTGCTGCGGCAATTGTACCGAGGCCAACTGGTCCACCGCGGAATTTATCAATAATCACAGAAAGGATTCTCCTGTCTGAAGGGGAAAGTCCAAGTTCATCAACTCCCAAAAGTTCTAATGCTCGTTCTACTATCTCTCCAGATAAAGATTCTTTGTGAACTTGAGCGAAATCTCGACACCTCTTTAAAAGATAATTAGCCATGCGTGGTGTGAATCTGCTTCTTTTAGCGATTGCTTGAGAAGCTTCCTGTACGAGATTAGTTCCCAAAATTTTTGCTGACCGGTCAATTATTTTTTTAATTTCGTCTTCGCTGTAAAACTCGAGACGGAATGTTCCACCAGAAAAACGAGAGCGTAGTGGTGCAGATAGAAGTGCGATACGAGTAGTTGCCGCAACTAAAGTGAAAGCTGGTAGTTCGAGTTGAATAGTTCTCGCAGATGGCCCTTTGCCAATAATGATATCAAGAGAACCGGATTCCATTGCAGGATAAAGAACTTCCTCAATGGTTTTGTTTAGTCGATGAACTTCATCAATAAAAAGAATATCGCCCGGAAGAAGGTTTGTAAGAATAGAAGCAAGGTCCCCAACTTTTTCAATTGCTGGACCAGAGGTAACTTTAATTTGAGCGCCAGTTTCTTTGGCTATCAAATAAGCTAAGGTTGTTTTTCCGAGGCCTGGAGGACCATAAAAAAGAAGGTGCTCTGGTGGATGATTTCGCTCTTTTGCAGCGGTAAGAAGTA
Source organism: Candidatus Paceibacterota bacterium (assembly GCA_041661305.1). Lineage (NCBI taxonomy): Bacteria > Bacillati > Minisyncoccota > Minisyncoccota bacterium. The sequence goes on along the minus strand of JBAZUR010000002.1, from coordinate 342 downwards.
TTCGCAGATTCTCTTTTATGTTTTGTTGCCCAATATATTCATCCCAATGAGATGGTCTGAGGGTTTGATCAAGAAAAGAATCATCTTTTTTGTTTTCGTCAGTACTCCCTTTAAGTTCAGGGGAGGTTTCATTGTTGGGGTTTATTCCTCTTGACATATTTTAATAACTATGATAGGTTGATGGAACGTTAGCTAATTATAGCACTTTTCTAGACGAGGGCAGAAATCTCTAAGTAATGAGACCTAGTGTCTTGCCGGAGGGGTTTGGAGGACGTTTTTGGTTGCACGCTTGCGTGTTTGCTGAGACTATCCTTGCAGATACTCTCTCCCTTTCCACTCTTT